>JAFUGI010000006.1 GCA_017469475.1 Oscillibacter sp.
GGACCTGGGTGAGGACAGCTTCGTCATCACCAACACCAACCGCGAGACCATCGACATCCCGGTGCAAAAGTCCTGGGTGGGCCCGGCCCTGAACCAGGCCACGGTCCAATTGCTGGCGGACGATGCCGTCATCCAGGAGGCCGCGCTCAGTGCGGACACCGACTGGCAGTATACCTTCTCAGACCTTCCCAAGTATGACTCCACGGACGGCCACGCCATCCGCTACCGGGTGGAGGAGCCCTCCGTCACCGGCTACACCTCCGCTGTCAGCGGCACCGCCGAGACGGGCTTCACCGTGACCAACACCATTGCGGGCAAGCTCTCCATCCCGGTCACCAAGGTGTGGCTGGGCCCGGCGGCGGAGCGCGTCACCGTGGAGCTGCTGGCAAACGGCCAGCCGGTCCAGTCCGTGACGCTGAGCGATGAGAACAACTGGCAGTACGTCTTTGCGGACGTGGAGCAGTATCAGGACGGGCAGGCCATCCGCTACACCGTCCGGGAAGGCGACGTGGAGGGCTATACGTCCACCGTCACCGGCTCTATGACTGAGGGATACACCATCACCAACCGGAGCCTGGAGACGCGGGACATCCCCGTATCCAAGCAGTGGGTGGGCACCTCCCTGCCCAGCGTCACGGTCCGGCTTTTGGCGGACGGCACGGAGACCGCCTCCGCTACGCTCCGGCGGGCAGAGGACTGGCGCTACACCTTCACCGACCTTCTCAAGTATGACCGCACCGACGGCCACGAGATCGTCTACACCGTCACCGAGGACGCGGTGGAGGGCTACACCGCCGCCGTCAGCGGAAGCGCGGCGGAGGGCTTCGTCATCACCAATACCCGCCGTCCCGGCGGCGGTGGCGGCGGCTCAGAGGACGACACCATCTCCATCACCGTGCGCAAGACCTGGGTGGGTCCGGCGCTGGAGAGCGTCACCGTCCGGCTCTACGCGGACGGCGAGGAGGTGGGCCGCTGCGTCCTGCGGGAGAGCAGCAACTGGCGCCACATCTTCACCGGGATGCCGGAGTATGACCACGGGCGGCTGATCCAATACACTGTCCGGGAGGAGGCCACGGAGGGCTACACCTCTGCCGTGAACGGAAGCGCCTCCGGCGGCTTTGTCATCACCAACACCCGGGGCGATACCCCCACGGACCCCACCGACCCGACGACGCCCACAACTCCCACCGACCCCACAACGCCTGAAACCCCCACGGACCCCGGGACCACCACGCCGGGAGGCTCGCAGGCCCCCGCCTCCCCCGCCGCGCCGTCCCAGGGCGGCACCGGAGGCTCCTCCGCGTCGCCCCGGACCTTTGACGCCCACCAGCCGCTGCGCGATCTCCTGATCGCGCTGTGCTCCGGCGGCGTGCTGGTCTGGCTCCTGCTCCGGTCCAGAAGGCGGTCCGGTCAGGACGGCTGACCCCCTCCCCCCTGGCGGCAAAGGCCTTCGGTCCCGGCGGAATCGAAGGCCTTTGCCCATTTTCCGGGTCGGAGAGGGCGCTCCATTTGCCAATCGTGCCGAATTGTGGTACGTTCTCCTATAGAGATCTGCGCAAGGGGATTTCCCCCCTTGCGAAAAAGGAGCCGAGAGCCATGACCGCCATTCCTCAGGAGAATCCCAGAAATGCCCTTTCCTACGACGCTATTGTCCAGGCCCTGTTTGAGACCTACGAGTGCCTGTACGACATCGACGCGGAGACCTCCGCCTACCAGCGCTATCACGAGAGCGAGTCCTTTAGCGCCTTCCGCCTGGCAAGCTCCGGGTCGGACTTCTTCCGGGACCTGATCGCCAACATCCCCTACACGGTCTACTTTGAGGACCGGGAGTATCTGCGCACCATGCTTCGGCGGGACACGGTGCTCCGGAGCCTGGAGCGGGAGCGGTACTACATCGTGGTCTACCGCCTCATGATGGACAGCCAGCCCGTCTATCACAAAATTCGGGCCACCATGGAGCCGGTGAACGGCCGGCCCCATATCCTGCTGGGCGTCCGCCGGATCGACGAGACCATCCGCCGGGAGAAAGCCCACACGGAGGCCCTGGCCTCCATGTACCAGAAGGAGCGCAACCATATGGAGGCGATCCTGGCAAGCGCTGAGGGGTATATAGAGGTCAACCTGACGCGGGACCTGGTGCTGGAAAGGTCCCCCCTGGCTGCCCAGGGCGGGATGGCGATGGTGGAGGTGCCACTGCAGGGCGCGCCCCTGCGCTACACCGACTTCAACCGCTGGATCATCGACCACCAGCTCATCGACAACGCCGCCCGCTATGCGCACATCAGCTCCCGGGACTATCTCATGAACTGCTTTTCCCAGGGGGAGCGGCGGGCCTCCGTCTCCTTTTCCGTCCGGCTGGCGAGCGGAGGCAAGCAGCCCTGCCGGGAGGTCTTTTACCTCTATCAGGACGACGCCTCCGGCGACATCCTCTCCTTCTGTGTCATCTATGACCTGACGGAGCAGCAGCGCAAGGAAAAGGAACTGCGGGACCTGGAAAACGAGCTGCGCATGAGCCGCATCCGCAACTTCACCAGTCAGATGCAGCCCCACTTTCTCTATAATGCCCTGGGCTCTATCCAGGAGATCGTGCTGGAGGACCCGGAGTACGCTTCGGAGCTCATCGGGGACTTCACCATCCACCTGCGCAGCTGCATCCGCGCCATGGCCAACGACGCCCCCCTCCCCTTCGACCAGGAGCTGGACAACATCCGGGCCTATGTGAACATCGAGAAGATGCGCTTCGGGAAGAAGCTGAAAATCGTGTATGACATCGAGACGGACCGCTTTTCCATTCTGCCGCTGAGCATCCAGCCCCTGGTGGAAAACGCCATCCGCCACGGCGTCTACGAGCGGGGCCCCCGGGGCGGCACCGTGACCATCCGCACCCGGGAGGGGCCGGACGCCTTCACGGTGGAGGTGGAGGACGACGGTGTGGGCTTCGACTACCCCGCCTTTTTGGCCGAGAGCGCCTCCGGAAAGCGCGATTCCACGGGCCTGAAAAACATCATCTTCCGGCTGGACAAGGTGATGCGCACCCAGGTGGAGGTATTCAGCGTGATCGGTTCCGGCACCAGGATCACGGTAACCATCCCAAAAGGAGGAAATGACCAATGAGAGCGATCATCGTCGACGACGAGCCCCTGATGCTCAAGCGGTTCATGCGCCTGAGCGCCGACCTTTCCGACCTGCACATTGTGGGGCAGTTCGAGTCCGCCCAGGACGCGCTGGACTATGCCTCCTCCAATCCGGTGGAGCTGGCCTTTCTGGACGTGGCCATGCCCGTGACCAATGGCATTGAGCTTGCCCGGCGGCTGCGCACGATCCGCGCCAACATCATCATCGTCTTCGTCTCCGCCTACGATGAATATGTCTGGGACTCCAACCAGATCGGCGGCGACTACTACATCATCAAGCCCTACAGCAGGGCGACGCTGGAAATGGTGATGGAGCGGGTCCGCCTCATCGCCCAGCGGCAGCGGAAAAAGCTCTACATCCAGACCTTCGGCCGCTTCGTGGTGATGCAGGACGGAAAGCCGGTGCCCCTGACGGGGAAGGCCAAGGAAATTTTGGCCTTAGTGGTGACCCGCCGGGGGCGGGAGATCAGCAACGAGGAGATCTACAGCACCATCTGGGAGGGCCGGACCTACAGCAACGCCAACATGAGCGTTTTCTACAACGCCGTCCGCCGCTTGAAGCGGACGCTGGAGCAGGCCTCCCTCTCCCGCCTGCTCATCTCCACCACCCGGGGGCAGATGGTGGACACCTCCCTCTTCGACTGCGATTACTACGCCTGGCAGGACAAGAACATGGAGGCCCGGGACAAGTTCGAGGGGGAGTTCCTCTCCGAATACTCCTGGGGGGAGTACATCCTGGCCAACATTCTCAACGAAAACCAGGACTGAGGGCGGTGAAGGGACGGCGCGAGGTACGGCCGGCGGCCGTGGTTCGCTCCGTCCCTTTGCGTGGTGGGCGGGCCCTCCTTCCTCCGCAAACCGGGCAAAGCGCCGAAAAACGTCTGTTTCCTCCGCAAAAAGCGGGGAAACGGGCGTTTTTGTTATTAGTGCGTTAGCGCCTTGTTGCTATCATGGACCCGAACGAGCATCCTCATATGGTCGTCCAATATCCCGCCGCCCCGGAGGGGGACCGGCCGCGTCAGAAAATCTGGTAAAGGAGCGTGAGAAGGAAGGATGCCCGCTCCGTTCTGCCGCGGTGGGCGGAGAGCAAAGACCCCCATTTCAAATCCAATGTATAGGGAGGAAGCATCAATGTACAAAACGAAACGCAAGCTGTTGAGCATCGTGCTGTCGCTGGCTATGGCGTTGAGTCTCCTGCCGGCCACAGCCCTTGCCGCGCAGGAGGAAAGCTACCAGGTCTGGGTCGGCGGCACACAGGTCACGTCCTCTAACATGAACGACGTGCTGGACGATGGCAAGGTGGTCTACACCCCGGCAACGGACGAAGCGGCCGCCAAGCTGACCCTCACCGACGCCACCATCACCGGCGCAGATGAAGCCGCATACTCCGAGATGCTCTCCGCAGGCATCATCTCCTACTCCCCACTGGAGCTGGTGCTCAGCGGGACCAACACCATCCGTGTCCCGGACAAGCGGTACACCTATGGCATCCTTGCGCGTGACACCTCTCTCACCATCTCCGGTGACGGTTCTTTGACCATCACCTGCGGAAACGGTGAGGGCAGTTACGGCATTGTCGCGGGCACAGATCTGACGATCAACGGCGGCACCATCACCGCGCAAACCGGAACAGGCACCAACTTTACCTACGGGATCAGCGCCAACGGGACCGTGACCATCAACGACGGAACCGTCAGTGTCGGCGCCACCGTCAACGGAGGAATGGCCACCGGAGTCAACGCCAACAGCGGCATCTCCATCAACGGCGGCACTGTGACTGCCAGCGGCGATAGCCGGGCCTTCTCCAAGAATCCGACCATTGGCTTTGAAAATCCTGTTGTCATGGTAAATACCAACGCGGCGGAGGAAGGGGCCACGGAGTGGAACGAGGAAGACGCCTTAGGCGGCAACGGCTCGCCGTTTAAGTATGTACACATTGAGCCCGCTCCGGCGGAGAAGACCCTGACGGGCATTGCCATCACCACCAACCCCACCAAGACGGAGTACACCGAGGGTGAGAGCTTTGATTCCACCGGCATGGTGGTCACCGCCTCCTACAGCGATGACACCACCGCCGAGGTCACGGGCTACACCATCTCTCCCGACGGCGCCCTGACTCCCAATGACACCGCCATCACCGTCTCCTACACGGAGGGTGAGGTCACCGAGACCGCCACCCTGACCATCACCGTGGCCCCCATCCCCACCTACACCGTCTCCTTCAACGCCAACGACGGCACGGGCGAGATGGCCGATGTGACGGAGGTCACCGGCGCCTATACCCTGCCCGCCAACGGCTTCACCGCCCCCGAGGGCCAGCAGTTCAAGGCCTGGGCCAAGGACAGCGCCAACGGCGACCCGATCGCGCCCGGCACGGAGGTGACCATCGACGCGGACACCACCTTCTTCGCCCTGTGGGAACCCATCCCCGAGGGCCAGAAGACCCTGACGGGCATTGCCATCACCACTCCGCCCACCAAGACGGAGTACAACGTGGGCGAGAGCTTTGAGCCCGCCGGCATGGTGGTCACCGCCTCCTATGAGGACGGCACCACCGCCGAGGTCACGGACTACGCCATCTCCCCCGCCGGCGCTCTGACGGGGGACGCCACGGCCATCACCGTCACCTACACCGACGGCGGCATCACCCAGACGGCCACCCAGGCCATCACCGTGACGGCCCCCGCCGGCGCCTACACCATCACCTTTGATCCGGGCGTGGGCACCGTGGACCCCACCAGCGCCGTGACCGACGCTGAGGGCAAGCTCACAGAGCTGCCTGAGGCCGTGCGCAGCGGACGCTACTCCTTCACCGGCTGGTTCACAGCGGCGGAGGGCGGCACCCGGATCACCACCGAGACCGTATTCACAGAGAACACCACCGTCTACGCCCAGTATGAGTACATCGGCACCACCAGCGGCGGCGGTGGCGGCGGCGGAAGCAGCACCACCACCTACACCCTGACCTTCCAGACCAACGGCGGCAGCCGCATCTCCAGCATCAGCGGGTCCTATGGCCGGACCATCGACCTTTCCGACTATACCCCCACCCGGACCGGCTACTCCTTCGACGGCTGGTATGCCAATGAGTCCCTGTCCCGCAGCATCACCCAGGTCCGCCTGACCGGCGACACCACCGTGTACGCCGGCTGGACCCTGACAGGCAACCCCTTCACCGACGTGGATGAGGACGACTACTACTACGATGCGGTCCAGTGGGCCGTGGCCAACGGTGTGACCACCGGCACCACCTCCACCCGGTTCAGCCCGGACACCATTTGCACCCGGGCCCAGATGGTGACCTTCCTGTGGCGTGCGGTGGGCTCCCCCGCCGCCAGCGGCACCCTGCCCTTCACGGATGTGTCCACCGACGCGTACTACTATGACGCGGTGCGCTGGGCCTATCGCAACGGCGTCACCGTGGGCACCACGTCCACCACCTTCTCCCCCGACCGGCAGGTGACCCGGGCCCAGGTGACCACCATGCTGTACCGGTACAACAACGCCCCCGCCGTCAGCGGCAGCATGCCCTTCGCGGACGTGCCCACCGACGCGTACTACTACAACGCGGTGCGCTGGGCCGTGGCCAACGGCATCACCCAGGGCACAACTTCCACCACCTTCTCCCCCGCCAGAGGCTGCACCCGCGCCCAGATCGTGGTGTTCCTCTATCGGGCCATGGAGGAGTGAGCATACACGCTCCGCGTTCCCCCTCACAGGAGGGCGGCAGGTGACCCTGCCGCCCTCCTCTTTTGCGCGTGCGGGGGGTGGGATGCGGGCGGTGGCGTGGCGGCGAACGGCTTTTTGCAAAGCGGCAAAAAAATTTCCTCCGCCCTATTGACAACGGGACAGTTTCGCGGTATAATCCCTATAAACCTATGTGAAAGGTTGGTAATAAACATGCGACCCTTCCCCACTGCGACCCGATGTCGCCGCTAAACGGTTGTTCTCCCGTATTCCCGCGGCAATGGCCGCATACCATACATTTGAACAGATTTTTTGATTTTGGAGGCATGCATCATGAGCAACATCTATACGTCCGCGGACCAGCTGATCGGCAAGACGCCCCTGCTGGAGCTGACCCACATTGAAAAGGAAAACGCCCTGGAGGCCACCATTCTCGGCAAGCTGGAGTATTTCAACCCCGCCGGCAGCGTAAAGGACCGCATCGCCAAGGCCATGATCGACGACGCGGAGGCCTCCGGCGCCCTGAAGCCCGGCTCCGTTATCATCGAGCCCACCTCCGGCAACACCGGCATCAGCCTTGCTTCCGTCGCGGCAGCCCGCGGCTATCGGATCATCATTGTCATGCCCGAGACCATGAGCGTCGAACGCCGCCAGCTGATGAAGGCCTACGGCGCGGAGCTGGTGCTCACCGAGGGCGCCAAGGGCATGAAGGGCGCCATCGCCAAGGCGGACGAGCTGGCCAAGGAGATCCCCAACGCCTTCATTCCCGGCCAGTATGTGAACCCCGCCAACCCTGCCATCCACAAGGCCACCACCGGCCCGGAGATCTGGGAGGATACC
>JAFUGI010000067.1 GCA_017469475.1 Oscillibacter sp.
GGCCTGAAATACGTCCATAACGACACCTGCTATCCCGCCCTGCTGGTCATCGGCCAGTTTCTGGACGCCCTGGGCTCCGGGCAGTACGACCTGGACCACACCGCCCTCATCATCACCCAGACCGGCGGCGGCTGCCGAGCCTCCAACTACATCTTCCTCCTGCGCAAGGCCCTGGAGCGGGCGGGATACGGCCAGATCCCCGTGCTGAGCCTGAATTTCTCCGGCCTGGAGAAGGGGAACAGCCTGCCCATGGACGTGCCCTTTATGCGCATGGCCCTCGCCGCCATTTACTACGGGGACCTGCTGGTAGCGCTGAAGGCCCAGACCGCCCCTTATGAGCGCCATCCCGGCGACGCGGCGGCCCTGCAGGAAACGTGGCTGGACACCATCTGCGATTGGGTCCTCCACGGAAAGGGCTACTCCCAGCGGGAGATGAAGGCTGCCATGCCGAAGATCGCGGCGGAGTTCGCCGCCATCCCCGTGGACCGGACGCCCAAGGTGAAGGTGGGCGTGGTGGGGGAGATCTACGTCAAGTATTCCCCCTTGGGCAACAACGACCTGGAAAACTTCCTGGCCACCCAGGACTGTGAGGTGAACCTGCCGGGCCTCATGGGCTTTGTGCAGTATTGCGCCTACAACATCTCCGAGACCGCCCGGCTCTACGGCGGCTCCTTCCTGGAGAAGAACATCTCCGGCGTGGTGCTGGGGTACATCGCCCAGATGGAAAAGGTCATCATCTCCGCCCTGAAAAACAACGGCTACCACGCGCCGCTGCCCTTCGCGGAGCTGACGCAGCTGACCGACGGGCTCATCGGCATGGGCGACAAGATGGGCGAGGGGTGGCTCCTCACCGCCGAGATGGTGGAGCTGGTCCGGGCGGGATATGAGAACATCGTCTGCGCCCAGCCCTTCGGGTGCCTGCCCAACCACATCTGCGGCAAGGGCATGATCAACAAGATCCGGGAGCTGTACCCCCACGCCAACATCACCCCCATCGACTATGACCCCAGCGCCACCCGGGTCAACCAGGAAAACCGCATCAAGCTGATGCTGGCGGTGGGTCGGGAGCGCCTTGCGGAGCAGGTGGCGGCGGGGACCTACGGCGAGCGGGAGGAACGGGAGGCTATCCTGGCCTGAGACCGGAAAAAGAGGAGAGCGGCATGAAGGTCTGTATTTTACAGGGGAGTCCCCGGCGAAACGGCAACACCGCCGCTCTGGCGGAACCCTTTTGCGAGGAGCTGACACGCCTCGGCGCGGAGGTCACCTCTGTGCGCCTTTATGAAAAAGACATCCGCCCCTGCCTTGCCTGCCGGGCCTGCCAGCGGGACTGGACGGTGTTTGGCTGTTGCCAGCAGGATGACGGCCAGGCTCTGTTCGACTTGGTGCGGGAGAGCGATCTCATCGTGCTGGCGACGCCCATCTACTCCTGGTACTGTACGCCGCCGATGAAGGCCCTGCTGGACCGGCTGGTGTACGGCATGAACAAGTATTACGGCGCGGAGCGGGGACCCTCCCTGTGGGCGGGAAAAGCTATGGCATTGCTGCTCACCTGCGGCTACCGGCCGGAGAAGGGCTGTGACCTCTTCGAGGAGGGGATGCGCCGCTACTGTAAGCACTCCGGCCTTCGCTTCCTGGGAAGTCATGCCGAGCGCCACCTTGGCTACGACACCGTGTTCATGGACGAGAGTAAGGCCGAAAACACCAAAACCTATGCGGCGGAATTGCTGAAAAGGATTTAAACTTTACAGAGAAAAGCCCCCTTCCTCATTGGAGGAAGGGGGCTTTTCTACGTTTACGATCTCTTGCCGTGCGGAATGGGGAGATACGATCCATGGAGGTGTCCCGCTGTGCTGTCCCTGATACCGCTGGGCCGCGATGCCCCCATGACGGAAAAATCACATCGCCGGAAAGAATCCGACAAAAAGCCAGCAGAAGCAGGCATATAATGGGAAAAAACGGATACACAAAAGGAGACGGACCCATGGAGATTCAGGAAAAAGCGGTGGACCGGAAGCTGCTTCTGACCTTTTCCGGTGAGCTGGACCATCACGGAGCGCGGGACGCCCTGCGCCGCATCGAGTTGGCGATCGACGCGGCGCTGCCGAAGACGCTGGTGCTGGACCTGGGCGGACTGACCTTTATGGACAGCTCCGGCATTGCCCTGATCCTGCGCTCGCAGCAGCGGATGCAGATGCTGGACGGCAGCGTGATCGTCTATCACGTGCCGCCCCAGCCGCGCCGGGTGCTGGACGCCGCCGGGATCGGGCGGCTGGTCACCATCAAATAAAGGGTCTGATTGGGGGAGACAGACCTTCAGGAGGTTTACATAATGAGAACAAAAGCAATCAACGAAGTCACCCTGGAATTTCCCAGCCACAGCAGCAACGAGGGATTTGCCCGCAGCGCCGCGGCCTGCTTTGCCGCCCAGCTGGACCCGACGCTCAACGAGCTGGAGGACATCAAAACGGCGGTCAGCGAGGCGGTGACCAATGCCATCGTACACGCCTATCCGGACACCATCGGGAAGGTGACGCTGAAAATGCGCGTCTGTCCGGGAAACGTTCTGGAGATCTCGGTCAAGGACCAGGGCCGCGGCATCGCGGATGTGGAAAAAGCGCGGGAGCCCATGTTTACTACCGGCGGACAGGAGCGCAGCGGCATGGGCTTCACCATCATGGAGAGCTTCATGGACCAGCTGCACGTCCGGTCCGTGCAGGGACGGGGGACCACCGTGACTATGAAGAAAAAACTGGCGGCCAGAATGAAGGGCGGAAAATGAGCGCCCTGCCGGAGCTGCTGCGGGCGGCGCAGCAGGGGGACCGGGAGGCCTGCGGACAGGCGGTGGCGGAAAACAGCGGCCTCATTTGGAGCGTGGTGCGGCGCTATCAGGGCCGCGGCGTCGAAACAGAGGACCTCTATCAGCTGGGCTGCCTTGGTTTTTTGAAGGCGGTACAGGGATTCGACTTTTCCTATGGCACCTGCTTTTCCACCTATGCGGTGCCGAAGATCGCCGGGGAGATTCGCCGCTTTTTGCGAGATGATGGAGCGGTCAAGGTCAGTCGTTCCATGAGAGAGCAAGCACAATTCCTTTACAGAGAACGGGAGCGGCTGTGTCAGGAGCTGGGGCGGGAACCCACCCTCTCCCAGCTGGCGGCGGAGACCGGACTTGCTCCGGAGGAGATCGCTCAGCTCCAGATGGCGACCGACACGCCGGAATCTCTCCAGCAGGAGACGGCCGAGGGCCTGCCGCTGGAGGGGCTGCTGGGCACGGACGCGCCCGAGGAACGACTGGTGGAGCGCATTGCCCTGCGAGAGGCCATCGACCGCCTGCCGGAGCGGGAGCGGATGACCATTCTGCTGCGCTACTTCAAAGGGTTGACCCAGGCGCAGACTGCCCGGGTCCTGCGGGTATCCCAGGTGCAGGTATCCCGGCTGGAACGGCGGGGACTTGCACGGCTGCGGGAGCTGGCCGCGCCTTGAAATAGGAGGGCGGTTGAAATTCCGTCATGGTCGTCCAATACCGCTTGGGCATGTTGGTCATGCGGCAGCGGGGATTTTCCCGCTCCTTGATGGCGATGGTGTCATAAAACCGCTTCCAAAGCAGCCGATACCGGGCCTCGGTCTCGTCCGGCGGCGCCATTTGAAAGGCGTCCAGCGGCCGGATAGCGGCCTTGCCGGCGGCGTAAAACAGGGCCTCCCGGTGGGTGCGGTCATAGATGAAAAAGGTCTCGCTTTGATACCGGGCGCAAAAGTGACTGCGCAGCAGGGGCAGCACCTGGTTTTTCGGCTCGATCTCGCTGCCCAGAACGCCGCCCAGCTCAGAAAAGCGGACGAAGCCCTTGAGGAGATGTGCCTCGCTGTTGAGATGGCGCACCGCCTTAACCACGGGGTAGAGCGTCTCGTCGGAGCAGTCGTGAAGGAAGCGGGGCCCCTCGTTCAGCAGCTTGACCACCAGGCGGTAGAGGTACATCTCCTTGCCGGGAAGGCAGGTCAAAAATCCCTTCTGCACCAGATTTGCTGTATAGTGAGAGGACTTTACAAGCTTTCGAAATACTCGGTCGGCATGGCTTTCATCGGTAGGAATGCGGCGGGAATCGAACAGCGTGGGCATGATCTCCTCTCCGCCGTAAATGGCTGAGGGAACCTCCCGATGGGCGTAGCTTTCAAAAATGCAGCAGAGGAAGCCGGCAAAGCTTCCGTCGTACTCATAGATCAATTCCTGCATCGTCTCACGCTCCCACATGGTCGAACAGTGACAGCTGCACCATTTCCGGCTGGGGCAGCAGCGGCTGCTCCACGGCGATCAGTTGGCGCAGAAGAGAATCCTGGGAAAAGCGCAGCCCCTCCGCCATGCGGCCGGAGGCAGTGAGAAAATACTGGGCCCGCTTCATCACGACGCCCAGCCTGCGCAGCTGCTCCGGCCGCAGACGGCCCACCCGCCGGGCGTTCAGGATGCGCTGGGCGGAGGTGACGCCGACACCGGGGACCCGCAGCAGCGTCTCGTAATCCGCGGTGTTGACCTCCACCGGAAAAAATTCCGGGTGGCGCAGGGCCCAGCTGCACTTGGGGTCCACCCGGGGGTCGAAGTCCGGGTGCGCCCGGTCCAGCAGCTCCTCCGCCCGAAAGCCGTAAAACCGCAGCAGCCAGTCCGCCTGGTAGAGCCGGTGTTCCCGCAGAAGCGGGGGCTTGACGTCCTTGGCGGGCAGGAGGGCGTGCTCCACCACGGGCACATAGGCGGAATAGAACACCCGCTTGAGCTGATACCGGTCATAGAGCCCCTGGGTCAGGCGCAGGATGTGCAGGTCGGTGTCCGCCGTGGCGCCCACGATCAGCTGGGTGCTCTGGCCCGCGGGGGCAAAGCGGGGCGCATGGCGATACTTGACCAGTTCCTCCCGGTTTTCCAGCTGGCGGCTGCGAATCTGACCCATGGGGGCCAGGATGGCGCCCTTACTCTTATCCGGCGCCAGGGTCCGCAGTCCCTGTTCGGAGGGAAGCTCGATATTGACGCTGAGCCGGTCCGCCAGAAGGCCCAGCTGCTCCACCAGCTCCGGCGCCGTGCCGGGGATGGCCTTGGCGTGGACGTAGCCGTTGAAGCGATAAGTCTCCCGCAAAAGGCGCAGGGTGCGGATCATCAACTCCGTGGTATAGTCCGGACTGCGCAGGACGCCGGAGGAGAGGAACAGCCCCTCAATGTAGTTCCGGCGGTAAAAGCCGATGGTCAGCTCCGCCAGCTCCTCCGGGGTGAAGGTGGTGCGCCGCACGTCGTTGCTGCGGCGGTTGACGCAGTACTTGCAGTCGTACACGCAGCAGTTGGTCATGAGCACCTTCAGCAGCGTGACGCACCGGCCGTCCGCGGAAAAGGAGTGGCAGCACCCAGCCATAGAGGCGGAGGTGTTGCCGATGTACCCCCTTTTTGCTGTCCGGTCACCGCCGCTGGAGGTGCAGGCGGCGTCGTATTTGGCGGCATCCGTCAGGATGGTCAGCTTCTCCAGGACATCCATCCCATCGATTTACCGGGCGGCGGCACGGCTCCTGCGCCGCTGTACAGGACGCTCGATGGCGTCGATCACGCGAAAGAGCTGGGCCGTCAGCGAGGCGACGCCAACCAACACAAAAAAGAATCCGGAAGCGGTCATACTCGTGTCATCTCCATTCATATCGAACTTATGTTCTATATGCATCATAACTCGAACATACGTTCGTGTCAAGAGAAATTTTTCGTTTTCCCGGGAAAAGCAGGGAACATCAGGAAGGCCCCCCCGCATTTCCGGCGGGCCTTACGGTTTAAGGGTACAAAGCGCCCCCGGGGGTTCCCCGGAGCGCGGAA
>JAFUGI010000068.1 GCA_017469475.1 Oscillibacter sp.
CACAGTGATTTTTTCACTATGAAAAAGAAGCACCGTTCCGAACGATTTGTTCGGAGCGGTGCTCTTTTGCTTTGATGCGGCCGATGCGTTGCAAAGGTGAATTTTTCTTCCGATGGCGCAGGGAGACTCCATTTTTCAGAAACGATCTGTCCAAATGCCTGACCCATGGGTCCCGCCGGTCACGCGGTGGTCACGGTGCCGGTCACGCAGTTTACATAATAATTCACCGTATCGGTGATGATGCACCACGCCGGCTCCAGGGACATGGTATCTCCGGCGCCGCTTTGCAGGGAGAAGCACAGTTCCATGCCCTCCACCACGGAGGCGACCGCCTGGTTGGCCCGCCGCACCGTCTGAAAGGCGGTCAGCGCGGCCAGGGCGCTGTACAGCTCGCCGTCCAGGGAGACGGCGGTCCCGTTCTGGGGGAGCAGCGTGCCGGATACCTCTGTCAAAACGCCGTCCGCAAAAGTAAAGGTGACGGAGGCGTTGAACACCGCTGCGTTTTGATAAAGCGCCCCGGCGGAGACGCTGCCGCTCTCTGGAATCGACTCCGGCTCCCGGAGGGAAAAGCTCTGGCAAAACCGGCGGCAAAGGGCCGCGCCGTCCTCCCCGGCAAGGCCGGCGGCGGAGAAGCTGCCGCCGGCGCGGAACTGAACGGCGGCGCCGCCCAGCTGGTAGCGGTGGGTGCCGC
Organism: Oscillibacter sp.; assembly: GCA_017469475.1. Lineage (GTDB taxonomy): Bacteria > Bacillota > Clostridia > Oscillospirales > Oscillospiraceae > Oscillibacter. Next base: position 692 of record JAFUGI010000068.1, read on the forward strand.
CCTGCTCCGAATAGGTCCAGCCGCCATCCAGCAGCAGCGCGGCGGCAGACCGCTCCAGCCCCTCGTCCCGCGTCAGCTGGACCGGGGAGGGAGGCGTGTCCCGGGAAATGACGGAGGTGCCCAGGGTGATGCCGTCCGCCTCAAAAAGGCGCACCACCTGGGCCTGGGCCGTGCGGCGGGCGGAGAGGACCGACAGCCGCTCCTGGGCAAGGGAGGCCAGCAGGAAGATGTTCACCAATGCCAAGATCACGATCATGATGGCCTTCAAGCGGGAGCGTTCCATCCCTTGTTGCCTCCTTTCCGAAAACTCACAGTCCGCCGTGCCGTCAAAAGCTCAGGGCAGGTCGCTCAGCCACATGGCTTCCACCACGGCGGCGCCGCTGTCCACATAGCCGATGGAGAGCTCACCGCCCGGGTGCAGCGATGCAACGCCCAGCGCCTGCCGCAGGGGCAACAGGAGGGAGGCGGTCTCGCCAGCGGTATACTGTCGGGGCAGCAGCTCCAGAGAGGTCACGGTCCTCCCTGTGAGGGTGATCTCCGCGGCGCTTCCGCCCCGGTCAAAGCAGATGGGCACGCCGCCAAATTGATAGTCAAAGCGCAGGGTCATGGCTGCCCCCTCCTGGCGCAGCTCCCGCAGGTAGACCGGCGTAGTGCAGCCGCCGGCGGAGAGCAGGGACCCCAGCAGGGCGCCGCAGCCCATGGTCGCCTCCCGGGGGGTGGGCTGGTCCCCGGCGGCGTCGATCAAAAGGCCCGCCCGACCGCTGTCCTGATACACCAGAGCCTCGCCTGAGTGGATGCGCAGGCTCCGGCTGCCATCCACGATGACCTCCGTGCCATTGGACTCCGAATAGCGGGAGTTGGTCATGGGATTGAAGCCCAGGGCGGAGAGCAGGGCGTCGGTGCCGGAGGGAGGGACCTCCGCGCTCAGTACCGGCAGCGACGGGACCTGCTCCAAAAACAGCGAGCAGGGAGCCACGGCTCCGTAAGTCCGGTCCGAGGCGGCCCGGTCAAAGGCGAAGAGGGCGTTGCCCACCTCGTACAGGGCCACTGCCTCCTCCAGCTCCGCCGGGGAGATGGAGACGGCGCAGCGGGAATATCGGCTCTCGCCGTCCCACAGGTAGAGGGACACACCGTCCGCTTCACCGGCAACGGCCAGGCTGCGGACGGTGCCGTCCACAGAGGCGGGTGCGTCGATGAGCCCCGCCACCGTGTCCAGGGGCAGAGGGTGGAGAAAATCGTAATAGACGGAGGTGGAAGAGAGGGCTTGGAAAAAGGCCTCCTCCCCGCAGGAGGCCATGGCGCCGGCCCCGCCCAGGGCGTCTCCCAGCAGGCGGCGCAGGGGGAGGAAGGACTCATCCCCGGTGGCGGCGGTGATGCTGCCGTAGCGGCCGTAGGAGGCGGTGACGGCCAGACGCACCGGCGCAGTCAGGGGGGAGCGCTCCGTCTCGCTGCTCTCCGCCTGGGCGTCCACCACAGAGAGAAAGCGGAAGTAGCTGCTGCGGCCCAGCTGAAAGAGTTGAGTCCGGCTGAAGAGGAACACCGCGGACACGGACAGCAGCGCGATGGCGATGTTCTGCCGGAAGTCCCGGCGTTTTTTTCTGACCTCGTCCATGACGCACCTCCTTACCCGCGTCAAAAAGCGGTGTTACTGGGCCTTGTCCGCGGGGATGCCCCGCTCCTGGGCGATGGGCAGCGTTAGGCGGATGGTGGTGCCGGGCCCCTCGTGGGGGGCCAGGGCCAGCACACCGTGATGGCGCTGCACGATTTCCCGGGCGATGGAGAGCCCCAATCCGGTGCCGCCGGACTCCCGGGAGCGGGCCTTGTCCACCCGGTAGAACCGGTCGAAGATCCGGTCCCGGTCCTTTTCCGGGATGCCAATGCCGTCGTCCCACACGTCCATCCACACGGTATCCTCCGTGGACCCGGCGGTGACGCGGATGTGGCCGCCGTCTGGCGTATACTTGATGGCGTTGCCGATGACGTTCATCATCACCTGCTCCAGCCGGCTGCGGTCCCCCACGATGAGAGGCAGGCTCTCCGGCGCGTCGTACACCAGCTCGTGGCCCCGCTGCCTGGCGCCGATGGCGTTGGCCCGGACCACGCTTTCGATGGCCTCCCCGAAGGGGAAGCGGGAGAGGACCAGCTCCGCGTTGCCCGCGTCCAGCCGGGAAAGGGTCAAAAGGTCCTGGACGATGTGGGTCATGCGGTCCGTCTCGGTGATGATGATGTCCAGAAAGCTGTTGGAGACCTCCGGCGGGATGTCGCCGCCGGAGTCCCGCAGGGTCTCGGCATAGCTGCGCACATTGGTCAGGGGCGTGCGCAGCTCGTGGGACACGTTTGCCACGAACTCCTTGCGCCGCTCCTCGTTCCGGTGCTGCTCCGTCACGTCGTGGAGCACCACCAGCACGCCGCCGCTCTCCCGGTCGGAGAAGGGGGCGAGATAGACCTCCAGCGTCCGCTCGCCGGCAAGGAGCTCGCCCTCCACATAGTTGGGCCGCTGGAGGGCGAGGACCTGGTCGAAGGGAGCCACGGCCCCGAAAAGGGCGTCGTAAGCGCCCTGACCCTCCACGGTCCGCTGGAGCATGGAGGAGGCGGCGGGGTTGCAGTGGATAACGGCACCCTCCCGGTCGAAGGCCACCACGCCGTCGGTCATGTGGAGGAAGAGGGTATCCAGCTTGTTGCGCTCGTTCTCCACGGCGGCCAGGGTGGTCTGAAGGACGCCGGCCATCTCGTTGAAGGTGCCAGTCAGGGTGCCGATCTCGTCGGCGGACTCCACGGGCAGGGCGCTGTCAAAATCGCCGGCGGCCACCCGTTCCGCCCCGGCGGTCAGCTTTTCAATGGGGCCCACCATGGCCTTGGAGAGGAGAAAGCTCAAAAGAACGGCCACCAGAAGCCCCAGGATCAGGGCCTGGAGGATGATCTTGAAGAGCTGCTGGTTCAGGCCCGACACAGTCTCCTCGTTATCCAGGATGTACAGGATGTAACCGCCGTCCTCCGTCAGGATGGGGATGGCCGCGTCCATGTAGTCCGCCGCCACGCTGCTCTCGTCGCCCACCAGAGAGGCGTCCCCCTCCACCACGGCCCGGCGGGCGGTGAGGAGATTGGGGCTCTGCTCCTTCGGCAGGGCGTCCGCGTCGTCGGAGCCGGAGAGGTAGGCGCCGGTCACGCCGTCCAGCACGAAGTAGTTCCGGGTCCGGTAGTCGATGCCCAGGGGGCCGGCGCTGGCCTCCAGCATCTCCTGCAGCCGCTCGGCGCCGTCCTCCTCGGCGGCGGCCCGGCGCAGGTCGGAGACGAACTCCCGCCGGTCGGCGCCGAAGACGCTGTCCATCTGCTGGTAGAAGGTGTCGATATAAAAGCTGGTGACGCTGGCAGTGAGGAATGCCCCCACCACGGCCATCAGCGCCGTGACCAGCAGCAGCAGGATCAGCGTCAGCTTCATATGAAGGCTTCGGAACATGGAAGACCTCCCTTCGGGTCAGAGGGGAATGGAGACGCGCCGTCTCAGGCGAAGAAGTAGTAGCCCACGCCCCGGCGGGTCAGGATATAGGCGGGGCTGGCGGGATTTTCCTCGATCTTCTCCCGCAGGCGCCGCACGGTCACGTCCACCGTCCGCACGTCGTCGCCCACATAGCCGTAATTCCACACCTGCTCCATCAGGTCCACCCGGGAGTAGACCTTGTTGGGATGGCTTGCCAGAAAGGTCAAAAGCTCGTATTCCCGCTGGGTCAGGTCAATGGCCCGGCCGCCCCGGAAGACCTGGTGACTGTCCGTATTGATGGCGAGGTCCCCAGCCACCGGCATGGCGGCGTCCGCAGCGGTGGCGGCGGCAGGGGCGGCCATGGCGGTGCGGCGGATGTTGGCCCCCACCCGGGCGATGAGCTCCCGCATGGAGAAGGGTTTGGTGATGTAGTCGTCCGCGCCGATCTCCAGTCCCAGCACCTTGTCCGCCTCCTCCTCCCGGGCGGTGAGGATGATGACGGGCACGTTGTTGCCTTCCTCCCGGAGCTTCTGGCACACGTCGAAGCCGTTCATCTTGGGCAGCATCACGTCCAGCAAGATGAGGTCGGGGTTTTCGCTGCGGGCCTTGTCCAATCCGTCGGCGCCGTCATAGGCCTCCCGGGTGTCATAGCCCTCCCGCTGGAGGTTGAAGCGCAGGATGTCCACGATGTTCTTCTCATCCTCCACAATGAGGATGCACTTTTGCTTATCCATAGGGTCCCTCCGTTATAGATCCAGCTGGAGCTTGGCCTTCAGCACGGCGGCCACGGTTTTGGCGTCCTCGATCTCGCCGGTGAGGCACCGGTGCACCATCTCGGAGAAGGGGATGCGCTCCAGCTCCAAAAACTCGTCCGGGTCCAGGCTCTGCTCCTCCATGTGGAGCCCCCGGGCCAAAAACAGGTGCAGCGTCTCGGCGTAGCAGCCGGGGGAGGGCAGGATGCGCCCCAGGGGCAAAAAGGTATCCGGCACGGCGCCGGTCTCCTCCTTCAGCTCCCGCAGCGCACCGGTCACCGGGTCCTCGCCCGGGTCCAGCTTGCCCGCCGGGATCTCCAGCAGCGTCTTTCCGAACACGTAGCGATATTGGGTCACGGTCAGTACGTTGTTCCGCTCGTCCAGGGGCAGAATGGCCACCCCGTCCACGTGCTCCACCACCTCCCGGGTGGAGGTGGCCCCGTTGGGCAGGCGCACCGTGTCCACATGGACGCCCAGGATGCGGCCCTGGAACACGTCCTTCCGGGTGAGGGTGGTCTCTTTCAGATCTGCCGGCTTCATCATGGTATGACACTCCTTGTCCGCGGCCGCCCCTCGCGCCGCGTGCTTCGATCCATATAGGGAGGGGCTTTATGCGGTTATCAAGCTGATGTGAATGCGCAAAATACGGCCTGGAAACGCCGCGTGTTCCGGTATTCGAAGCTTTCGATGCTATTGCTACCATAGTATACCACATCCCGGTGGTTTTGCAAATGTTTTGCGGCCGCCGCGGTCACCCCATCTGTCGGCCGCTCTTTCGGAAGAAGCGATTGCACTTTTCCCGGGAGCGTGATACAATATATCAGACTATGACCCCGGGCCCTTGCCCGGCGGCAGATGATACCGAGGTGCGAAGTATGGAAAGCAATGTCCGGAAGAAGAGAATTTTCAGCGGCATCCAGCCCAGCGGCGAGCTGACCCTGGGTTCTTATATGGGGGCGATCAAAAACTGGGTCGCCCTGCAGGACGAATATGACTGTGTGTACTGCATCGTGGATCTGCATGCCATCACCGTGCGGCAGAACCCGGCGGACCTGCGCCGGCGGGCTATGGAGCAGCTGGCCCAGTACATCGCCTGCGGGCTGGACCCGGAGAAGAGCATCCTCTTCATCCAGAGCCATGTGCCCCAGCACGCGGAGCTGAGCTGGATCTTAGGCTGCTACACCCAGTTCGGCGAGCTGAGCCGCATGACCCAGTTCAAGCAGAAATCCCAGCAGCACGCGGACAACATCACCGCGGGCCTGTTCACCTATCCGGTGCTGATGGCAGCGGACATCCTGCTCTACCAGGCGGACCTGGTGCCGGTGGGGGAGGACCAGAAGCAGCACGTGGAGCTGTGCCGGGATATTGCCCAGCGGTTCAACGGCGTGTACAGCGAGACCTTCGTCCTGCCCGAGCCCTTCATCCCCAAGATGGGCGCCCGCATCATGAGCCTTGGAAACCCCATGAATAAGATGAGCAAATCCGACCCGGAGGGGTGCGTGTACCTTCTTGACCGGCCGGAGGACATCCGCCGCAAGTTCAAGCGGGCGGTGACGGACAGCGAGACCTCCGTCCGGTTCGACAAGGAGGCAAAGCCCGGCATTTCCAACCTTCTCACCATCTACTGCGCCTCCACCGGCAAGACCGTGGAGGAGGCCGAGGCGGAGTTCGCCGGCCAGGGGTACGGCGCCTTCAAAACCGCCGTGGGCGACGCGGTCATCGAGCTGATGCGCCCCGTGCGGGAGGAGACGGAGCGGCTTCTTGCGGACAAGGCGTATCTTGAGAGCGTATACCGGGAGGGGGCCAGACGGGCCCAGTACCTGGCGGGCAAGACCCTGGCCAAGGTCCACCGGAAGGTGGGCTTCATCGCCCGGTGACGGAGGGGCGAAATGGCGTTTGACAATCATCTTCTGGCCTTTGTGCTGCTGGCGCTGCTGGTAGCCCTGGTGGTCAGCTTTCTCATGACGCCGGTGGTCAAGACCTTTGCCTACAAGGTGGGCGCCATCGACGTGCCCAAGGACGACCGGCGGATGCACAAGGTCCCCATCCCGCGGCTGGGGGGCTTGGCCATCTTCATCGGCTTCATGGTGAGCATTTTGCTCTTCGTGCCCATCACCCGGGAGATGCGCAGCATCCTGCTGGGCGCCGTGGTCATCGTGATCCTGGGCGTCATCGACGACAGCATGGCCCTGCCTGCCATGCTCAAGTTCGTGGTGCAGATCCTGGCGGCGCTGATCCCGGCGCTGAACGGCGTGACCATCCTGGCCTTTTCCAACCCCAATGTGTTCTCCTCGGAGCTCTACTGGAAGCTGGGGGGCCTCTCCATTCCCTTCACGGTGCTGTGGATCGTGGCCATCACCAACTCCGTGAACCTGATCGACGGGCTGGACGGCCTTGCCAACGGCGTTTCCACCATCTCCGCCACCACCATGCTGGTCATCGCCCTGCTGGGGGATCAGGCGGACGTGGCTATCGTGCTGGCGGCGCTGGTGGGGGCATGCATCGGCTTTATGCCCTATAACCTGAATCCCGCCAAAATGTTCATGGGGGACACGGGGGCCACCTTCCTGGGCTACATCCTGGCCACCATGTCCATCCAGGGCCTCTTCAAATATTACGCGGTGATCTCCTTCGTGGTGCCCTTTTTGATCCTGGGCCTGCCCATTTTTGACACGGCCTTTGCCTTCATCCGGCGCTTGGCCCACGGGCAGAGCCCCATGCATGCCGACCGGGGCCACATCCACCACCGCCTCATCGACATGGGCCTGAGCCAGAAGCAGGCGGTGGCCACGCTGTATGTCATCTCCGCCATTCTGGGCCTGAGCGCCGTGGTGCTCACCACCAGCGGGGAGGAGAAGGCCATGCTGCTCTTCGCCGCGCTGTGCATCGCCGCGGTGGTGGCCGCCCGGCTGGTCTTTCCCCGGGAGGTGCGCGGCGAGCTGCACGAGGAGCTGGAGGAGCTGCGGGAGCACGGACACCGGCCGCCGGAGAAGACGGCGGACCAAACCGGCGAAGCGGCGCCCAAGGACAAGGAGGAAACAGACTGATGGACAAGCTTCGGATCATGAGCGTCTTCGGCACCCGGCCGGAGGCCATCAAAATGTGCCCCCTGGTCAAGGAGCTCTCCTCCCGGCCGGAGGTGGAGAGCCTTTGCTGCGTCACCGCGCAGCACCGCCAGATGCTGGACAGCGTCCTGGAGGTCTTTTCCGTCCGCCCGGACTGGGACCTGGACATCATGACGCCCCGGCAGACCCTCTCCGCCATCACCAGCCGGTGCCTCACCGGGATGGACGGCGCCATCGACGCCCTGAAGCCGGACATGATCCTGGTGCACGGAGATACCTCCACCACCTTTGCCGGCGCCCTCTCCGCCTTCTACCACCAGATCCCGGTGGGCCATGTGGAGGCGGGCCTTCGGACTTACGATAAATACTCCCCCTATCCGGAGGAGATGAATCGGAGGCTGGTCACCTCCCTTGCGGATCTCTATTTCTGCCCCACGGAGAACAACCGGGCGAACCTTGCCCGGGAGGGGGTGGAGAAGGGGGTGTTCGTCACCGGAAATACGGTGATCGACGCCCTGAAGACCACGGTGCGAAAGGACTATCACTTTACAACGGAGCTTTTGAATACGCTTCCCTATCAGGAGAAAAAGGTCCTGCTCGTCACCTGCCACCGGCGGGAAAATTACGGCGAGCCCATGCGAAAGATCATGCTGGCCCTGCGGCAGATCGCCCTGGAGAACGAGGACGTGGAGCTGGTCTATCCCGTCCATCTGAGCCCCGTGGTGCGTCAGGCGGTGGACACCTATCTCCGGGGCACGCCCCGGGTCCACCTGATCGACCCCCTGCCGGCGGACGAGATGCACAATCTCATGGACCGCTGCTACCTGGTGCTGACGGATTCCGGCGGCCTCCAGGAGGAGGCGCCGGCCCTGGGCCGGCCTGTGCTGGTGCTGCGGCGGGAGACAGAGCGGCCGGAGGCCGTGGCCGCCGGCACGGTGAAGCTGGCCGGCGTGGAGCAGGAGACCATCGTCTCCATGGCCCGGGCGCTCATCCGGGACCCGGAGGCGTATCGGCAGATGGCCCACGCCGTCAATCCCTACGGAGACGGGCAGGCCTGCCGCCGCATCGCGGATGCGATCCTCTGGCACTTTGGCCGAGGCTCCCGACCGGAGGAGTATCGCCCGTAAGGAGAAGGGAGGCGCCACGTGGACACGAAGCGAAGCTGGGCGGCCATAGGCTTTTTTGCCGTGGCGGCGCTGCTGGTGGCCCTGATGCTGACCCACACGCTGCACCGCGCCACCCGCATCACCCTGCCGGCGGAGGAGACGGCGGCCCAGGACCCCGCCCGGGGGGATGGGGAGGCCGGCGAGCTGACACTGGTGGCGGTGACGCCCCAGACTGTTCAGGCGGCGGTGGCCACCCTGGAGCGGCCGGAAGAGTATTGCCGCGCAGTCAAGGTGGAGCAGTATTGGTCCGGCGGCAGCGGCAGCTATGAGGTGACGGTGACGGTCCGATCTCCCTGGAGCCGGACGGATCGCACCCTGCCGGACGGGCGGACGCGCCACACCCTGACCGACAGCGAACGGGCCTATATCTGGTATGACAGCGAAAGCACTGTTTACGAGGCCCCGGCAGGCTCCGTCAGCGCCGACCGGGAGCAGACCATCCCCACCTATGAGGACGTGCTGGCCCTGCCGGAGGGGAGCATCCGTCAGGCGGACTATCGCCTGCTGGGGGACGAGACGTGCATCTATGTGGAGACCGGGGACGAGGAGGATACCCTCTGCTACTGGGTCAGCACCCGCACGGGGCTGCTGGCTGCGGCGGAGCGGGTAGTGGACGGCAAAACGGCCTACTGGATGGAGTCCATGGAGTCGGAGCTGCGAAGCCCCGCCGCCGGAGCTTTTGCCCTGCCGGACGGCCGGGTGCTCCAGGAGACGGCGTGAGACCTTTCACCCGGGCCCATCGTAAAAGGGGCTTCCCGGCGGAAAGGACCGCCGCGTGCCTCCGCTGCAAATGCGTCTGACAGCGGATGATTTTCCGAAAAAGAGATAGAGACGGCCCTGCCTGCGAAGTGCGCAGGCAGGGCCGTTTTGCGTTGGGTATTCCAACTCAAAACCGCTGGCTGAGCCGGAGGTTTTGAGTTTTCCGCTCACAGGATAAGCAGCAGTCCCCGGGCCACCAGCAGCTCCTCATCCGCGTCCTCTCGGAAGAGGAAGAACAAAAGCCCCAGGAGCAGCAGGTCCCCGGTATCCACGTGGTCCAGGTGAAAGCGGTCCAAAAAATGGCGCAGCACGCCGCTCAGCCCGTCTCCCGACTCTTCCGGCGGCGCAGGAGGCGGACGGTGCGGCGGCCCCGGGGGAGGCCCCGGAGGGGGTCGGCGGTCCCTGTCCTCCTCATGGGGTGGACGGCGTTCCTCCCGCTCCAGGGCTTCTTCCCGGTAGGATGGACGGCGTTCCTCCCGCTCCGGGGCCTCTTCCCGGCGATGGGGCGGCCCGGCCTCCCGCCCGGCGGGGAAGGGCAGACGCTCCTCCCGCTCCGGCGGTCGGTCCTCCTCCGGGACGCGGGTGTAGGCACCGCGGCTGTCTCGGATATAGCGGTTGTACATCCTATCCCTCCCATCCTGCCAGGAATTGCCTTCCCAGATGGAACAGCCGGGCCAATTGCAGCGCCCGTTCCACCTTGTCCTGCCGCTCAGGCTTTAAGTAGGGCCGCAGGGCGTAGAGCAGCTGCCGGGCGTTGGAGTTCTGCTGGCCGCCCAGCTCCCGGACCAGGGGCAGCAGCTTTGTCAAAAGCGCCGGGTCCATCCCGACACCGCCTGCCGCCGGAAGGGGGGCGGCCGGGGGAGGCGGGGCCGGCGGGTCCTTCTCGGACGGGGCGGAGAGGGACTGGGCCAGCTGCATGATCTGCGCCATGGCCTGCGGATCAGACAGCAGACTGTTGAGTTTTTCGTCAAATTCCGCCATGGCGCCCTCCTGTTCTTACGGCTGGACGGCCTTTTGGATGCGCTGGAGCAGCGCCGCGCCGTCGGGACTTTCCATGAGGCTGCGCAGCCGGGCCGTAATGTCGCTGGGGTCGCCGCCGGCGGCGGAGCGCATGGCCTGGCGGAAGCCGGCGCCGCCGTCCGCCCCGTTCAGGCGCTGCATCAGGGCCTGGCCGTCCGGGGAGCGCATGAGCCCCTGCAGCAC
>JAFUGI010000007.1 GCA_017469475.1 Oscillibacter sp.
CCCCGGTCTGCGGGACGGCTCGCCGGCTCCTGCCGGAGGCGGCTGCCCCCTTTTTTCTGCGCGGCGGCTTGGTTTACTGCCTGTTCCATAGGTCCCTCCTGTGCTGCGGGCGGCGGTCGGGCCGTCCGAGCGTTTTTGCTGTTTCGTTCCGCCTCTGTCGGAGGCGGCCGCCCGGCGATTTTGCCGGCCGTCCGGGGAATGAGCGGGCCGCTTCCGGCCATTTCGCCATTCCCACGCATGTTCTATGTATGGTACCATATGTGCCGTCTCTGACGGCGCGGCATAACGATTTCAGGCGCACTGTCTCAGAGAGTCGGTATGCCCGGTACAATAGCCGCTCTGCGGCTATTGTACCACACTTTTTCAAAAAAAGTGATTACAATATCGTAACAAGCGGAAATTTTATCCAGCCGAAGGCGGCTTTTGTGGCCCGGCGGCTCTGGCGGCGGCCCGCTTGGGGATGCGGATGGTCAGGAGAATGGCGTCCTCCGTGTCCTCCCGGCGGGCCACGGCGTCCACCCCCGCCTCCCGCACCAGGGAGAGTCCCCGCTCCAAAGAGTTGAGAAAAAGCCGCACGTCCTTGAGCACGAAGGTCCTGCGCCGCTGCTGCCCCGCCTCCAGCCGCTGCTGGACGTACCGCTCCGCCTGGGCCGCGTTCAGGCGGCGGGCGGCCATATGGCGGGCGGCGGCCAGGCACTCCGCCCCGTCCTCCAGCCGGAGGAGGCACCGGGCGTGGCGCTCCGTCAGCTCCGCTGCGCGCAGCACCTCCCGGCAGTCCTCATTCAGCCGCAGAAGACGCAGCTTGTTGGCAAGGGCGGGCGCCGACATGCCCAGCTTCCGGGCGGCCGCGGCCTGGGTCTCGCCGGAGAGGTCCAGATACGCCGCGATGGCCTCCGCCTCCTCCAGATAGTGGAGGTCCCGGCGCTGGAGGTTTTCCACCAGGGCCAGCAGGGCAGAGGCAGTCTCATCCGCCTGCCGTTCCAGACAGGGCACGACGGCCAGCCCCGCCAGCCGAGCCGCCCGGAGCCGCCGCTCTCCCGCCACCAGCTCCCACCCGTCCTCGCCGCGCCGCACCGTCAGGGGCTGCAAAACGCCCCACTGGCGGATGGACTCCGCCAGCTCCGCCAGCGCCTCCGGGGCAAAGTGCTGCCGGGGCTGGCGGGGATTGGGCCGAATGTCCTCCACCGGCAGCAGCAGCACCGCGCCGCCCTCCTGCCGGGCCGTCTGCTCCTGTGCCGTTTGCGTCATGGTCATCGCCGCCTTTCGCCGTTTTCCCCAGTGTACCGCCGCCGCGGCGAAAAAGTCGGGTGGAATTTGTCGAGCGGGGGGACCGCCGCGAAAAAAAGCGGAGATTCCGGTCAGGCGGAAAAAACAGGGGACGCGGCTTTCGCCGCGTCCCCGAAAAAAAGCAGATTCGATCCTGCCCGCCGCCATGGACGAAAGGCCGCCGGAAGCATCCTTTCCCCGCCTCACCGGCAGGCGCAGGCGTACCAGCCCTCGGCGCTGCGGACCGCCTCGATGGCAAGGCCCGCCGCGGTGAGCGCCCGGGATACCTCCTCCCAGCGCTCGTCGATGATGCCGGAGCACAAAAAGGTCCCGCCGGGGGCCAGCAGGTCCCGGACCCGGGGGGCCAGGGCGATGATGACGTCCGCCACGATGTTGGCCAGCACCACGTCGTACCCGCCGCCGATGGCGGCGGCCAGAGCCTCGTCCGTCAGGATGTCCCCGGTGAGGACGGTGAGGGCGTCCTCGCCGATGCCGTTGAGGGCGGCGTTTTCACGGGCAACGGACCGGCACTTCTCGTCGATGTCCACCGCGATGGCGGAGGCGGCCCCCAGCCGCAGGGCGGCAATGGACAAAATGCCGCTGCCGCAGCCCAGGTCCAGCACCCGCTCCCCGCCGCGGACGCGCCGCTCCAGCTCCTGGAGGCACAGCCGGGTGGTGGCATGGGCGCCGGTGCCAAAGGTCAGTCCCGGGTCCAGCACCAGCCGGACCCGGCCCGCGTCCTCCGCCTGCTCCCAGCTGGGCACCACCAGCAGCCGCTCCCCGATCTCCATGGGCTTGTAAAACTGCTTCCAGTTGTTCTCCCAGTCCGCGTCCTGCAGATCGTCCAGCGTCATGAGCAGGGTGCCGCAGTCCCGCCGCTCCTCCTTCAAGCGCTGGAGGGCGATGCGGGCCTCGCCCAGCTTGGCGTACCCCTCGTCGTCCCGGGGGAGGTAGCAGGTGACGCGGGAGCGGCCCCGCATTTTTTGCTCCAGCTCCTCATCCACATAGTCCCAGTACTGGTGATTATGCTCCAGAAACTCCTGAAACTCGGTCTCGTCGTCGATGACCACGCCGTCGATGCCCAGGGAGGAGAGCAGGGTCTCCACGGTCTCAAGGCCGTCGTGAACGGTGTCGATGCGCACTTCCAGCCAATCCATGTCCGTCTCTCCTTACCGGGGCCGGCCCAGGAAGAACAGGGCCACCGTGCCGGGTCCGGCGTGGTTGCCCACCACCGGGCCGATGAAGCTGATGCGGATGTCCCGGGTGCCGAACCGGCGGCGGATCTCCTCCGCCACCAGCTGGGCGTCCTCCAGACAGTCGCCGTGGGTCAGGAAGACGGTCTGGTCCTGGGGGTCGATGGAGGTCTCCTCCATGTGGTCCACCAGGGCCAGCAGAGAGGCCCGCCGCCCCCGGGCCTTGCCCATGGCGATGAGGCGGCCGCCCTCGTCCACGTGGAGCACGGGCTTGATGGCCAGCATGGTGCCGAAGAGGGCGGTGGCCGCGCTGACCCGGCCGCCCCGCTTCAAATGGTTCAGATCGTCCACGGTGAACCAGTGGCACACCTGGCCCATGGTCTCCCGGGCGAAGGCGAGGACCTGGTCCAGGTCCCGGCCCCGGCGCTTTTCCTCCGCGCACAGGTACAGCAGCAGCCCCTGCCCGCCGGAGGCGCACAGGGTATCCACCACCTCAATGCGCATTTGGGGATGGTCGGCGCGCACATGCTCCGCCGCGATGGAGGCGGACTGGAAGGTGGCGGAGAGGGCGGAGGAGAAGCACAGGCACAAAACGTCCTTTTCCTCCGCCGCCGCCTGGCGCATGGCGTCCTCAAAGGCGCCGGCGCTGGGGGCGGAGGTGGTGGCCCGCTCCCCGTTTCGGACCCGGGCATAAAACTCCTTCAAAGAAAGCTCCCGCTCGTCCAGAAAATTGCGATAGGTCTCCCCGCCCATTTGCAGGTTCAGGGGCAGCACAGTAAGGTCCAGCTGCGCGGCAAGCTCCGCGTCCAAATCGCAGCAGCTGTCGGTCATGATGAGATAGTCCCGCATGGTCAGGTACGCTCCTTTTTCGGTTTTTTGGGTTTTTTCGACTCGGTCTCCCCGGCGCCCGCCGCCTCCTTCTCCTGGTGCAGCAGCGTCACGTACCGGCGGCTGGCCACCCCCGCCGCGTAACTGAGCAGGGCAAAGTGGATGGCGGCGTCCGCCAGGGTGTCCTCCTGGGGACGGGCCTCCATCTCGTCGGCGGTGATGCGCAGGGCGCTGTCAAGACTGTCGCAGAAGGCGGCATAGCCGTCGGCGATGGGGCGGTCGCTTTGCAGCTCCTCCCGGATGAGCAGGTCCATGTCCCGGGTGGACATGACCCGCTTCAAAATGCAGATGGCGGTGAGATAGGCCAGGTGCTCCCGGCCGTACTTCTTCCCCTCCGCCCGGGGCACCAGACCGCTTTTGGTGTAGTTGTTCACCATGGCGGCGGTCAGGGCGTCGTCCTCCTCGAAGCGGATGACCTGGCGGTCCATATAGGAGAGCACCTGGTCCATATACAGGGCAAAGTCCGGCAGCTGCTCCCAGGCCACCGGCCGGTGGGTGCGCAGCCGCTCCTGCAGCTCAGAAAGCTGGGACATGACGATTCCTCCTTCCCGGCGTCCGCCCGTTGGGAGGACGCTCTACTGGATATTGTACCACCCTAATTTGGTTTTGTAAACCACGTTAAAAAAGATTTAATACTATTTTTGGAAAAGAAGCGCCGGGAGGGGACGTTACCGTCCCCTCCCGGCAGGGCGCCGC
>JAFUGI010000008.1 GCA_017469475.1 Oscillibacter sp.
CCGCCCGATAACCCGCCGGACCCGCCGGACGATCCACCCGATGATCCCCCGGATACCCCGGACGATCCGGACGACCCGCCGAATCCTCCCGACGACCCGGACGATCCACCCGATGGCCCGGATGATCCGGATGACCCGCCGGATACACCTGATGACCCGGACAATCCCCCGGACACGCCGCCGGATGACCCGGACGATCCGCCGGTCGTCCCGCCCGATACCCCGCCCGACGACCCGGGCACGCCGGACCCGCCCAACATCCCCAACCGGCCCAACCGGCCCACCGGCGTGAGCGGTGTCATCCTGGATACCCTCTACGACATCTTCGACGAAGGCACTCCGTTCGCCAACTTCATGCGGCAGTTTGAGCCCTCCGGCGGCCGGGGAGGCGCCGCCTGGGCGCTGCTGAATCTGATCTGCCTGATCTTGACAGTGTATACCTTCTTTCCTTTACACCGCTTGCGGTCTAAGTATTTCCGCCGCGGCATGATGAAAAAGGCCAATCAGGCCTGGGAGGAGCTTTTGACCGAGACCGCCGAGGCGGCCCGGGTGGAGCTACCGTCGGCGGAGGACGGCGAGGAGCAGGAGATCGAGCCGCTGTACGACGTGGGGGCCTTCACCCGGAACATGGTCATCGGCGCCATTTTGGAGCTGCTGGTGTCCCTTATTGCCCTGCTGGCCTTCATCATCACGGAGGATATGCGCCTGCCCATGATCATCGTGGACCGGTGGACGCCGCTGATGATCGTGCTGTACTTCCTGTGCTGGCTCATCGACATGATCCTGCTCCGCTACCGGAAGAAGCTGCCGGAGGCGGAGGAAGAGGAGACGCCGGCGACGCCTGAGCCCTGACCATCCGAACATGAAGACCATCCGCACATGAAAAAGCGCCCGCCCCGTTCCAAGCGGAACGGGGCGGGCGCTTTCGCGGTTCGGTTCAGGTGGTCTCCAGGGTCTTGGGACCGAAGCCGTGGGGCAGCAGCTCCGGCAGGGTGAAGGTGCGCTCCTCCCCGGCGCCGTTCAGGCAGATGATCTCCAGGTCCGGGGCAAATTCCTCCATCACCTGGCGGCAGATGCCGCAGGGGACGCAAAAGTCCCGGCTCCGCCCGGCGATGACGATGCGGCGAAAGTCCGTGTGCCCCTCTGCCACGGCGTGGAAGATGGCGTTACGCTCGGCGCAGATGCCGGCGGGGTACACGGCGTTTTCCACGTTGCAGCCGGTGTACACCGTGCCGTCGCCGCACTCCAGGGCGGCGCCCACGGGGAAGTGGGAGTAGGGGCAGTAGGCCCGGTCCAGCATGGCAGCGGCCGCGGCCTTGAGCTCGGTGAGGGTCATGGGGAGAGCCTCCTTTTCTGTGGTGTGGGGGTGCGCGGCGTGACAGGCGCGCCGCGGCGCTCAGGACCAGTCGATCTCCCGCTGGGGACGGACGTCCACGTCCATGATGTCCTTGGCGTCATAGAACTGGAGATAGCGCTTGCGGGAGTGGCGCAGGGTGGTGCCGTCCGGGTGGAGGCGGTCGCAGATGACGGCGCAGATGTCCTTTTTGATGTAGCTGAAGCTCTCCACGCCCACGGAACAGAAGACCCGGAAGCCCATGCTCTGCAAATAGCGGAAGTTGGGACCGGTGGTCTGCCAGTCGTTGCCGTCTGGCCGCTCGCCGTGGGGGTAGAAGAGGATGGTGGTGGGACCCACCAGGCTGCCCACCTCATCCAGCCACCGCTCCGTGTCCGCCTGCACCGCCTCCAAGGACTTGGCGCCCAGGCGGATGTGGCCCCAGGTGTGGCTGCCAAAGGTCCAGCCCGTGCGTTTGAGCTCCGCAATGATGGGCTGCACCGCCTCCCGCTCCAGCTGGCGGTTGGCCTCCTGCTCCGCCGACCAGCTCTTGGTGTCCGTCTGGGTGCGATAGCCCAGGATGCCCTCATAGCCTGTCAGGCTCAGGCAGCCCTTGGCGCCGAAGGGGGAGAAGTCGGGGTGCTCCTCCACGAACTTGTCCAGGATGGGGATGGCGTCCAGGTCCCGGCTGACCACCTCGTTGCCCTGGGGGTCCAGACCCCAGGAGGCGATCTTGCCGTCCTCTCCCAGGATGAGCTTGTAGGTCAGACCGTTTTCCAGCATGTAGGGGTAGTAGTTGGTGTCGTCAAAGGAGAGGATGAGGGGCTTTTTCCCCTCCGGCAGGTAGAGGGGGTTGCGCACCATTTTGCTCTGTCCGTCCTCGCCGGTGGTCTCGCTCCACACGTCGCCGATATCCACTAAGACATAATCGTTGTCGTACACGCTCTGGAGGATCTTGTTGTACTCGTCCACCGTCACCATGAAGTCGTCCAGTCCGTTGGCCTGGGCGTCGCCGTCAAAGGCCAACTCCGGATAGGCGATGACCGGGTGGAAGAAGAGGTGCTCCACGATGCCGCTCCACTCCGTGTAGGAGACGCCGTCCCGGCTTCCGCCGGCGGGCATCACGGTGGGGTCCAGAATGTCATAGGGCTCCGGGGCGGGGGGAGCTTCCGGCTCCTCCACGGCAGGGGGCTCCTCCGGTTCGGTCTCGGGCGGGGTCGATTCCTGCTTGCCGCATCCGGTCAGGCTCAGTGCCAGCAACAGCGATAAGGTGATGCTCAGGGGTCGTTTCATGGCGTTCGATTCCATCCTTTCCCAGCAAACGATTTGCTAACAGATAGTATACCGCACTTTCCCCAAAAAGGGAAACAAAACGACCACAAAATGGTCACAAAAAAGTACTCCCCAGGGACCCGCTCCTTGGGGAGTACTGACGGGACTTCACCGCTTGCTGCCGGGGCGGAACAGCACCGCCATGGCAACGCCGCACACCACCGCCGCGGTAACACCGCCGGCCGCCGCGGTGAGGCCGCCGGTGAGCACGCCCAGCCACCCTTTCTCCGCAACAGCCTGGGCTGTCCCCTTGGCAAGAAGATGGCCGAAGCCCGTCAGGGGTACGGAGGCGCCGGCACCGCCCCAGTCCGCCAGCGGCTGATAGAGGCCCAGAGCGCTGAGGAGCACCCCCGCCACCACGTAGCCCGTGAGGATGCGGGCGGGGGTCAGCTGGGTCCGGTCGATGAGGATCTGCCCCACGGCGCAGAGGATGCCGCCGCAGAGGAACGCGTTGAGATATTCCATGAAAGGACCTCCCTGCAAAGACTGGCCACAGTGTGCCCCGATCCGCTCATCCTATGCGGCAAAGGAGGCGGAGCCAACGGACTCCGCCTCCTTTGTGGGGGGAAAATCTCCTAACGGCGATTCAGGAACGGACCTCGTCGTCCTGGAGGGCGTCGTAGCCCTCCTCGCCGGTGCGGACCTTGATGACGTTTTCCACGTCGTAGACGAAGATCTTGCCGTCTCCGTAGCGGCCGGTGTAGAGGACCTTCTTGGCGGTCTCCACCACCAGGGAGACCGGCAGCCTGCACACCACGATGGACACCTGAATCTTGGGCAGCATGGTGGCCTCCACCCTGGCGCCCCGGAAGTAGCCCTCCACATTGCCGTGCTGCTCGCCGCAGCCCATGATGTTGGTGGCGGTCATGCCGGTGATACCGATGGCGAACATGGCCCGCTTCAGCGCCTCGAACCGCTCCATCCGGCACACGATGTCAATGCGGGTCATCTTGGGCGCTCCGGAGGCGGGGCTGGCGGTGATGCGAACGGGGACTGCCTCCTCCACCGGCACCGCCGGGGCGGACACGCCATCGGTCGTCAGGGCGCCGGCCGGGGTATCGTCGTAGGCCAGGGAGAAGCCGCCGTAGGCGGAGGGGAGGCCGTGCTCCGTGATGTCCAGGCCCTTGAGCTCCTCCTCCGCCGTGACACGCAGGCCGATGGTGGCCCGGATCACCAGAAAGACCACGGTGATGGTCACGGCGGCCCACAGGGCGGTGCAGGCGACGCCCAGGCACTGGATGAGGAAGAAGTGAGCGCCGTGGCCGTAGAAAAGACCGTCGGTGGTGGAGAGCAGGCCGGTGAGGAGCGTGCCCATGGCGCCGCACACGCCGTGGACGGAGATGGCTCCCACCGGGTCGTCGATCCTGGCCCTGGCGTCGAAGAAGTCCACGGAGATGGGCAGCACCAGTCCCGCGCAGATGCCGATGACGGCGGCGCCAGCGGGGGAGACCATGTCGCACCCGGCGGTGATGGCAACCAGCCCTGCCAGGGCGGCGTTGAGGGTCATGCCCACGTCCGGCTTTTTGTAGCGGACCCAGGTGTAGATCATGGTGACGCAGGAGGCCACGGCAGGGGCCATGTTGGTGGTCACGAAGATGAGCCCGGCGGAGACGATGGTGTCATCCCCCTCCATGCCCACGGTGGAGCAGCCATTGAACCCGAACCAGCAGAACCACAGGATGAACACGCCCAGCGCGCCCAGGGCCAGGTTGTGGCCCAGGATGGCCCGGGGCTTTCCGGCATCATCGTACTTGCCGATGCGGGGGCCCAGGATGGCGGCGCCGATGCAGGCGCAGATGCCGCCCACCATATGCACAGCGGTGGAGCCGGCAAAATCGTGGAAGCCCAGCTGAGCCAGCCAACCGCCACCCCAGATCCAGTGACCGGAGACGGGATAGATGAAAGCGGAGATGCAGAAGGAGTAGATGCAGTAGGAGAGGAACTTGGTCCGCTCTGCCATGGAGCCGGAGACGATGGTGGCGGAGGTGGCGCAGAACACGGTCTGGAAGATGAGGTAGGCGTACAGCGGCACGCCTGCGGGCAGGATGGCGGCGTAGTCTCCCCGGACCATGGGGTCCAGTCCACCGATGAGGGCGCCGGACCCGGCGAACATCAGCCCAAAGCCCAGAAGCCAGTAGGTGGGGGTCCCGATGCAAAAGTCCATCAGGTTCTTCATCAGAATGTTGCCGGTGTTCTTGGCCCGGGTGAAGCCCGCCTCGCACATGGCGAAGCCGGCCTGCATCAAAAAGACCATGGCCGCGCCCAGCAGGACCCAAATGGTGTTGACAGATGAATACATACGATCCCTCCTAAAAAAGAAAGGGCAAGGGCGCCGGAGAGTTTCCTCTCAGGCGCCCTTGCCTGTTCACATGTCTGACTTTACCACGGAGGTCCGATGTCGTCAATGGACGAAACTCCCAAGGAATTTGCTGATTTTACTAAAAAGTTCTCAAAATCTTATATAGATTGCACAACGCCCTCCGGCCCTCACAGGGGCCGGACCAGGTTGGTGTAGCCGATGAGGTAGGCATCCGCCTCTGCGGCGGCGGCCCGGCCCTCCGCAATGGCCCAGACCACCAGGGACTGGCCCCGGCGCATGTCGCCGGCGGCGAAGACCCCCGCCACGTTGGTGGCAAAGCTTCCCTCCCGGGTGCGGACGGTCCGCTCCGCCTCCACGCCGAAGGCCTCGCACACGTCCCTCCGGCAGCCGGAAAAGCCGGTGGCGGCAATGAGCATCTGGCAGGGAAGGGTGTCCCCCTCCGTGGTGACGACGCCGGTGAGGGTGCCGTCCTCCGCCGTCACCAGGGACTGGACCTGCACACCGAAGCGCCGGGGGTCCGCCCCCAGAATGGCCATGGTCTCCTCATGGGCGTAGTCCAGGGCCAGCGTGCCGTCAGGGGAGAGGTAGTCCTCCCGCCGCCGGCGCACCAGCTGGGTCAAGGACCTGCAGCCCTGCCGCAGAGCGGTGGCCACGCAGTCGCTGGCGGTGTCGCCGGTGCCCACGATCACGACGTCCTGCCCCTCCGCCGTGGGGACGGCGACGTTCTCCCGGCGGAAGATGTGGCGCTCCACGGCGGACTTGAGGTACTCCGTGCCGTAAAAGACGCCGCTAACGCCTGCGGTGTCCAGCCCCAGGGGACGAGGCTCCTCCGCGCCGCAGCAGAGGACCACGGCGTCGTACTCCGCCAGGAGCCGCCGGGCAACGGCCGGGTCTGCGGCGTCCACCCCGGTGACGAAGCTCACGCCCTCGTCGATCATCAGCTCCACCCGGCGGCGCACCACGTCCTTGGGCAGCTTCATATTGGGGATGCCGTAGGTCAAAAGGCCGCCGGGCCGCGCCTCCCTCTCGATGACGGTGACGGAGTGGCCCCGGTGGTTCAGCTGGTCCGCCGCCGCGAGTCCCGCCGGGCCGGCGCCCACCACGGCAACCTTCCTGCCGGACCACTGGGGCGGCCGCTGGCGGCGGACCAGACCGGCGGCAAAGCCCGCCTCGATGACGGCATGCTCGTTGTCCCGCACGGTGACGCTCTCGCCGTAGATGCCGCAGATGCAGGCCCGCTCACAGGGGGCGGGACACACCCGGCCGGTGAACTCCGGGAAGTTGTTGGTTTTCAGCAGACGGCTCAGAGCGTGGGGCAGGTTGCCGGCGTAGACCATGTCGTTCCATTCCGGCACCAGGTTGTGCAGCGGGCAGCCGAAGGCCCGCCCCTCCCAGACCATGCCTGTCTGGCAGAAGGGGACGCCGCAGTTCATGCACCGCCCGCCCTGGCGGCGGCGCTCCTCGTCGGGCAGGGGGAGGTGGAACTCCTCCCAGTCCCGCACCCGCTCCTCTGGCGGCCGGGCGCGGTCGTCGGCGCGGACGTATTCCAGAAATCCGGTGGTCTTTCCCATAAGTAAGCCTCCTTTATGCCTGCACGCCGGCGTAAAACGCCGCGATCTCCGCCTGCTGGCGGTCCATGCCCTTCTCCTCATACTGGGCGATGGAGCGGAGCATCCGGTCATAGTCCTTGGGCATGACCTTCTTGAAGCAGGGGACATAGGACTTGAATGCGGAGAGGATCTGCCGGCCCCGGGGGGAGCCGGTGGCGGCCACGTGCTCTTCAATGAGGGCGCGCAGCTCCTGGATGTCGTGGTCCTCGGTGAGGGTGTCGGTGAGGACCTGCTCCTTGTTCAGCCGCATATAGAGGTCGTGGTGCTCATCCAGCACGTAGGCGATGCCGCCGGACATGCCCGCCGCGAAGTTCTTTCCGGTGGGACCCAGAATGACCACCCGGCCGCCGGTCATGTACTCGCAGCCGTGGTCTCCCACGCCCTCCACCACGGCCACCGCCCCGGAGTTGCGCACGCAGAACCGCTCTCCGGCCCGGCCGTTGATGAAGCAGCGGCCGCCAGTGGCGCCGTACAGGGCAACGTTGCCCACGATGATGTTCTCGCCGGGGTCAAAGGGGCTCTTCTTTGGGGGATAGAGGATCAGCTTTCCGCCGGAGAGGCCCTTGCCGAAGCCGTCGTTGCAGTCCCCCTCCAGCGTCAGCGTCAGCCCCTTGGGGATGAAGGCGCCGAAGGATTGCCCGCCCCCGCCGCGGCAGGCGACGGTGTAGGTGTCGTCCGGCAGGGTGTCTCCCCAGGTCCGGGTGATTTCGGAGCCGAACAGAGTCCCCAGGGACCGGTCAGTGGAGGAGACGGTGATTTCCAGCCGACCGGGCTTTTTCTCCTTCAGGGCCTTTCCCAGCTTCTTGAGGAGGATGCGCATGTCCACCGTGTCCTCCAAGTGGAAGTCGTACGCGTCCCTTGGGTCGAAGTGGGGCACGCGGCTTCCGTAGGGATTTTGCAGGATGCCGCTCAGGTCCAACGTCTCGGCCCGGTGGGTGTTCAGCTTCTGCCGCACCCGCAGCAGGTCGCTGCGGCCCACCAGCTCGTCTACCGTTCGGATGCCCAGGCGCGCCATGTACTCCCGCAGCTCCTGGGCCACGAAGTACATGAAGTGGATGATGTGCTCCGGCTTTCCGGCAAAGCGCTTGCGCAGCTCCGGGTTCTGGGTGGCGATGCCGGCGGGGCAGGTATCCAGGTTGCACACCCGCATCATGCAGCAGCCCATGGTCACCAGGGGCGCCGTGGCGAAGCCGAACTCCTCCGCCCCCAGCATACAGGCGATGGCCACGTCCCGCCCGGTCATCAGCTTGCCGTCCGCCTCGATGACCACCTGGGACCGCAGACCGTTTTGGATCAGGGTCTGGTGGGCCTCCGCCACGCCCAGCTCCCAGGGGAGGCCCGCCCCCATGATGGAGTTGCGGGGGGCCGCGCCGGTGCCGCCGTCGTGTCCCGAGATCAACACCACCTGGGCGCCGGCCTTGGCAACGCCTGCGGCGATGGTGCCCACCCCCGCCTCGCTCACCAGCTTCACGCTGATGCGGGCCTGGCGGTTGGCGTTTTTCATGTCGTAGATCAGCTGGGCCAGATCCTCAATGGAGTAAATGTCGTGGTGGGGCGGCGGGGAGATCAGGCTCACGCCGGGGGTGGAGTACCGGGTCTTGGCGATCCAGGGGTAGACCTTCTTTCCCGGCAGATGCCCGCCTTCGCCGGGCTTGGCACCCTGGGCCATTTTGATCTGGATCTCCTGGGCGCTGGTGAGATACTCGCTGGTCACGCCGAAGCGGCCGGAGGCGATCTGCTTGATGGCGGAGCAGCGCTCGTCGTGCAGCCGCTCCCGGGCTTCGCCGCCCTCGCCGGAGTTGGACTTTCCGCCGATGCGGTTCATGGCGACGGCCATGCACTCGTGGGCCTCCTGAGAGATGGAGCCGTAGCTCATGGCGCCGGTCTTGAAGCGGCGGACGATGGACTCCGCGCTCTCCACCTCTTCAAGGGGGATGCCGCCGTTCTCCGGGAAGCGGAAGTCCAGAAGGCCCCGGAGGGTGTGGGGCTTGTCCGCAAAGTCTACCAGGGCGGAATACTCCTTGAATACGGCGTAATCCCCCTCCCGGGCGGCCTTTTGCAGCAGCAAAATGGTGCGGGGATCGTAGAGGTGGTCCTCCTTGTCGGGACCGGAGCGCAGCTTGTGGGCGCCGGTGGAGTCCAGGGAGGCGTCAAATCCCAGACCCAGGGGGTCAAAGGCCTGGTTGTGGTTCCACTCCACCCCCTCGCCGATCTCCTCCAGCCCCACGCCGCCCACGCGGCTGATGGTGTTGGTGAAGTACTGGTCGATGACGGCGCGGTCGATGCCCACGCACTCGAAGATCTGGGCGGACTGGTAGGACTGGATGGTGGAGATGCCCATTTTGGAGGCGATCTTCACGATCCCGTGGAGAATGGCGCTGTTGTAGTCGTCGATGGCGGCGCCGGGGTCCTTGTCCAGAAGGCCCAGCTCCACCAGCTCTTCCACGCACTCCTGGGCAAGGTAGGGGTTGATGGCCTGGGCGCCGTAGCCCAGGAGGGTGGCGAAGTGGTGCACGTCCCGGGGCTCCGCGCTCTCTAAGATCATGGAGACGGCGGTGCGCTTTTTGGTGCGCACCAGATACTGCTCCAGGGCGGACACCGCCAGAAGGGAGGGGATGGCCACGTGGTTTTCGTCCACGCCCCGGTCCGAGAGGATCAGGATGTTGGCCCCCTTGCGGTAGGCCCGGTCGCAGGTGACGTAGAGCTGGTCCACCGCGTGCTTGAGGGGCATCCCCTTGTAGTAGAGAAGGGAGATGGTCTCCACGTGGAAGCCCGGGGCCTTCATGTGCCGCAGCTTCATCAGGTCCACGGAGGTGAGGATGGGGTTTCGGATCTGCAGGACCGTGCAGTTTTCTGCCCGCTCCTGCAGGAGGTTTCCGCTGGGGCCCACGTACACCGTGGTGTCGGTGACGATCTCCTCCCGGATGGCGTCCATGGGCGGGTTGGTCACCTGGGCGAAGAGCTGCTTGAAGTAGTTGAACAGGGGCTGGTGGTGCTCGCTCAGCACGGCCAGCGGCGTGTCCACGCCCATGGCGCTGGTGGGCTCCGCCCCGTCCCGGGCCATGGGGAGGATGGAGTCCTTCACCTCCTCGTAGGTGTAGCCAAAGGCCTTATACAGCCGGTCCCGCACCTCCTGGGGGTGGTTTTCCACCCGCATGTTGGGGATGGGCAGGTCCTTGAGGTAGACCAGGTGGGCGTCCAGCCACTCGCCGTAGGGCTGGCGGCGGGCAAAGCCCAGCTTCAGCTCCTCGTCGTCCACCAGCCGCCCCTGGCGCAGGTCCGCCAGCAGCATCCGCCCCGGCTGGAGCCGGGACTTTTTCACGATTCTTTCCGCTGGCAGCTCCAGGACCCCTACCTCGGAGGAGAGGATCAGCTGCTCGTCGTCGGTGAGATACCACCGGCAGGGGCGAAGGCCGTTCCGGTCCAGCACCGCGCCCACGGTGTCGCCGTCGGAAAAGACGATGGCGGCGGGGCCGTCCCAGGGCTCCATCATGGTGGCGTAATAGTGGTAAAAATCCCGCTTCTCCCGGTCCATCTTCCGGTCGTTGGCCCAGGGCTCGGGAATGCACATCATCACCGCCTGGGGCAGGGGAATGCCGTTCATCATGAGAAATTCCAGGGTGTTGTCCAGCATGGAGCTGTCGGACCCGCTCTGGTCCACCACGGGCAGGACCTTGTCCATCTCCTCGTCCATAACGGCGGAGGTCATGGTCTCCTCCCGGGCCAGCATCCGGTCCACGTTGCCCCGGATGGTGTTGATCTCCCCGTTGTGGAGGATGTAGCGGTTGGGATGGGCCCGCTCCCAGCTGGGGTTGGTGTTGGTGGAAAAGCGGGAGTGGACCAGGGCGATGGCGCTCTCGCAGTCCGGGTCGGTCAGATCGGCGTAGAACCGGCGCAGCTGCCCCACCAGGAACATGCCCTTGTATACCACCGTGCGGCTGGAGAAGGAGGGGACGTAGGTATTGACGTTGGAGTGTTCAAAGACCCGCCGGGCTACGTACAGCTTCCGGTCAAAGTCCAGCCCGGGGGAGCAGTCCTCCGGCCGCTTCACGAAGCACTGGCAGATGGCGGGCATGCAGGAGAGGGCCTTCTCGCCCAGCACCTCCCGGTGGATGGGCACATCCCGCCAGCCCAGAAACTCCATGCCCTCCTTGGCCACGATGATCTCCAGCATCTTCTTGGCCTGGGCCCGCTTCAGGCTGTCTTGGGGGAAGAAGAACATGCCCACGCCGTAGTCCCGCTCGCCGCCCAGGGCGATGCCCTCCGCCGCGGCGGCGCGGACCATCAGCCGGTGGGGGATCTGGAGCATGAGGCCCACGCCGTCTCCGGTCTGGCCGGAGGCATCCTTTCCGGCCCGGTGCTCCAGCTTTTCCACGATCTTCAGGGCGCTGTCCACCGTGGCGTAGGACTTGCGTCCCTTCAGATCCACCACGGCGCCGATGCCGCAGGCATCGTGCTCAAAGCGGGGGTCGTACAGGGGAGAGGTCTGGTCGATCTGGGGCATAGCGATTCCTCCAATCCAAGCGTCGGGGCGGCGGACCGCCCTGCGGTCCCGGCGGACGGGCCGTCGGGAGGGGTCTTCGCCGCGTGGGCGGCGTTATCTTCGGGTATAGGTCTGAATGATGGTCTGGGCAGCCTCTGCCAGCTTCAAGCCGCTGTTCATGCTGGCCCGCTGCAAAAAGCGGTGGGCCTCCGCCTCGCTCATGCGGTTCACGGACATCAAAAGCGCCTTGGCCTCCCGGATGAGCCGCTGCTCCGAAGCGTCCCGCCGGGGCGGCGGACGGCGGAGGCGGCGCTCCTCCACCTGGCGCGTCAGCTCCAGCACGGAGAAGAAGTCGGAGCGGGTGGCGGGGCTTGCCAGCTTGTACAGGTTTTCCCCTTCACACAGGTCCAGCCGCTCCGCGGCGGCCACCACCAGCACCACCGCCTGGCCGAGAAGGTCGGCGGCCAGCTGGTTTGCCGTCATGTCCCGCAGGCGAGAGCCGCAGATCACGGTGCCGCTTCCCATCTTGCGCACAGCGCGGACGGCCTCCGCCCCCGCGGCGCAGCAGAGGAAGGGGGAGTAGCCCTCGGACTCCAGCAGGCGCCGGATGCGCCGCTGGGCCTCGTCGCTGGAAAAGGCCACCACCAGCCGGTCCATAGGGCTTCCTCCTTCCGTTTCAAATGGCGGGATGGGCTCAGTAGGTCACAAGATACCGGTCCAGCTCCCACTGGGAGACCCGGTCCCGGTACTCCGCCCACTCCCGCAGCTTGCCGGTGATATACTGCTCGCAGATGTGGGGGCCCAGGGCCTCCGTCACCACGGCGTCGGCCTCCATGGTCCGGATGGCCTCCTCCAGGGAGGCGGGAAGCCGGTCAATGCCCCGGCGCTCGCGCTCCGCGTCCGACAGAGCGTACAGATTTTCCGTGATCTCCGCCGGCGGCGTCAGGCGGCGCTCGATGCCGTCCAGCCCCGCGGCCAGGCAGGCCGCCAGAGCCAGGTAGGGGTTGCAGGAGGGGTCGGGGCTGCGCAGCTCCAGGCGGGTGGCCTGCCCCCGGGGACTGGGCACCCGGATGAGGGCGGAGCGGTTGGAGTGGGACCAGGAGAGGTAACAGGGCGCCTCATACCCGGACACCAGCCGCTTGTAGGAGTTCACCAGGGGGTTGGACAGGGCGCAGAACCCCTGGGCGTGGGCCAGAAGTCCCGCAATGAACTGGTGGGCCAGGGGAGAGAGCTGGTGGGGCGCGGCGGGGTCAAAAAAGGCATTCTTCCCCTCCCGAAAAAGGGACATGTTGATGTGCATCCCGCTGCCGGCGGTGCCGGAGACAGGCTTTGGCATGAAGGTGGCGTGGAGGCCGTTTTTCTGGGCCAGGGTCTTGATGGCCAGCTTGAAGGTCATGATGTTGTCAGCGGCGTGGAGGGCGTCAGCGTACTTGAAGTCGATCTCGTGCTGCCCGGCGGCCACCTCGTGGTGGCTGGCTTCCACCTCAAAGCCCATCTCCTCCAGGGCAAGGGTCACCTCCCGCCGGGTGCTCTCCCCGTGGTCCAGGGGGCCCAGGTCGAAGTACCCTGCCTCGTCGGAGGTGCGGGTGGTGGGGCGGCCGTCCTCGTCGGTCTGGAAGAGGAAGAACTCCAGCTCCGGCCCCGCGTTGAAGGTGTAGCCCATGGCCTCCGCCCGGCGCAGCACCCGCTGCAGGGCACCCCGGGGATCGCCCACGAAGGGGGTGCCATCCGGGTTGTGCACGTCGCAGATCAGTCGGGCCACCTTGCCGTACTGAGGCCGCCAGGGCAGGATGGCAAAGGTGTCCGGGTCCGGCCAAAGGTACTGGTCCGACTCCTCGATGCGCACAAAGCCCGCGATGGAGCTGCCGTCCAGCATGATCTCATTGTCCAAGGCCCGCCGGATCTGGGAGGCGGTGATGGCCACGTTTTTCAGCTGGCCGAAAATGTCGGTGAACTGCATCCGAATGAATTGGATGTCCTCCTCGGACACCAGGCGGAGGATGTCCTCCTTGGTATACTTTGCCATATTGAGAGCTCCTTTCGGATCTGAAGGTTTGTAGTCCCATGCGAAATAAAGTTCGCCATTGAGGATCTGCGCGGGCCGCGGCGGTATTGGGTCTCTTGGTTCCGTGCGATGGCGGGCCCTGCGGCGTTTTCGCGGCGGCTTCCGCCCCATGCGGCGCGCCGGCCGAATCGTCAGTCGGATATAAAAAATGAGCGCAACCCACCCCGGGAGGGGGCGCCGTTGCTCTCTCTTGGCCTTATTATACGAGGCGAAAATCCGCCCTGTCAACGGTTTTGCCGCGGACAGGACGGATTTCGGAAAGTGTTCTAAAACCGGCGGCCAAAGAAAAACCGCCTTTGTGCAATTTCTATACGGCGTTCACTTGTGCTCCTGGGGCGTACAATCCCGCTCGCGGGACAGACATACCGCGTGGCAGATGCCGGGCACCGACTCCCCCTGAAAGCTGGAGGTGGGGGAGAGGAGGGCCCCCGTGGGGGCGAAGAGGATGCGCTGCCATTTGCCCTGTCGCATCCCGGGCAGGAGATAGCCGTTGAGCACCGAGGCGGAGCAGCCGCAGCCGGAGGCGCCGGCGTGCATGTCCTGCCCCTCCCGGTCGTAGAGCAGCAGCCCGCAGTCCTGAAAGGTCTCGCCCAGGTCCACGCCGTCCCGGGCGAAAAAATCCCGCACGATGCCGTGCCCCAGCTCCCCCAGGTCCCCGGTGAGGATCAGGTCGAAGTCCCGGGGACCGGTGCCGGTGTCCCGGAAGAAGACGGACAGGGTATCGTAGGCGGCGGGGGCCATGGCGGCGCCCATGTTGTTGGCGTCGGTGATGCCCTTGTCTACGATGCGCCCGCAGGTCACATGTGTCACGTAGGGGCCGGGCCCCTCCTCCGCCAGGACGGTGCAGCCGGCGGCAGTGGCGGTCCACTGGGCGGTGGGGGTGCGCTGACTGCCGTAGGGCACCGGCATCCGGTACTGCCGCTCGGCGGTGCAGAAGTGGGAGCTGGTCATGGCAGCCGCCAGGCGGGCGAAACCCCCGTCGATGAGGAGGGCCGCCAGGGACAGCGACTCCCCCATGGTGGAGCAGGCGCCGTACAGCCCATAGAAGGGGATGCCGAACTCCCGCAGACCGAAGGAGGAGCCGATGCACTGGTTCAAAAGGTCCCCGGCGAATATATAGTCCAACTCCTCCGGCCGGAGGGACGCCCGCTCCAGCGCCCGGCGCAGCACCTTCTTCTGCATGGCGGACTCCGCCTTTTCCCAGGTCTTTTCCCCAAAGAAGGAGTCCTCGCACACCTCGTCAAAATAGGCGCCCAGGGGCCCCTCGCCCTCGAATTTGCTGCCGATGTTGGCAAAGGACACCACAGAGGGGGGATGGGCCAGGGCAATGGTCTGCCGGCCGACACGTTTGCTGGTCATGGATGGCCACCTCGCTTGCTGCGGCCCCGGCGGGACCGCGTTTTCCGTAGGGTGCGCGGCTTTCGCCGCCTTTATGCGGCGGCGCGAAAAAATCGGCGGCACAGAGCTATGTGCCGCCGGGGGAGGGAGAGGGGGGGAGCGGTCAGGCGCGGGAGGGGACCTCCTCCTGTCCTGCGAGGAAGTACCGCCGGGTAAAGAAATAGCACAGGGGGATGAGATACAGCAGCGCGCACCAGGGGATGGCCTCCATGCCCACCCCCAGCATGGAAAGGGGCAGGGAACAGGCGATGCTCCAGGGCACCAGCCCCGCCAGCGTCACGCCGGAGTTGGCGATGTCCATGGCCAGCGTATCCCGGGAGGCGCGGCGCCGTTCATAGCTGGAACGGAGCAGCTGCTCATCCAGCAGCACCATGACGCTCTGGTTGCAAAAGACCATCACGGAGAGAAGGCTCACCGCCGCGGCGGCGGGGAACAGTCCCGCCCGGTCCGCCAGGCGCTCCGCAGCGTGCTGAAAGGGGGCCAGGGCGCCGGTGCCGTCCAGGATGCCGGCATAGAGGCTGGTGAGGAAGACCGTTGCGGAGGCGGGGAGCATGGAGACCAGCCCGCCGCCGGAGAGGATGCCCCCAAGCTCTGCCCCGGCGGGCACGGAGCCCCGCAGGGCGGCGCGGACCGCCGCCCACGGGGAGAGCCCCTGCAAAAGGAGGGCAAGCGCCAGGGCCGCCGCGGCGCTTGCCGCCATGGCGGCC
>JAFUGI010000069.1 GCA_017469475.1 Oscillibacter sp.
ATATGGTTTTGCTCCGGGCTCGCTATTAAGAAAATCATCAAGTTCATTTGCTTCGATTATTAAATTTCCATCATCAATGGGCGTATTTCCAAATACCATTTCCGGTACATTACAAATTGGCTTTTTTCGATTTTCAATAAACACATTTTCTCCATTAAAAAGATACGCATTAATATTTTCTGCGATTTCACGGCGCTCCGATGAATAAATAACTTTATCTTTGTCATTTTGTGCAACGCTAAAGCCCACGATTACACAATGAACATGAGCCTTGATTTTTGCCTCGCTATCCCAGCGGACTGTGCGGTGTGCAAAATCAATGTGCGTGCCTGCTTCAAACAGCGGTTTCCAGAGATTTGCAACCGTCTCGCCCTGCGTAACAGAATTGGTGGAAACGAGTGCGGCGCGAATAGCCGTGTCCTGCATCAAGTCCACAGTCTTTTTGTACCAACAGGCCACATAGTCCAGATTTCCGGCGTTCTTCCATCCGGAAAATACCTCGTTTACATCGTCTTTCTGCTCTTTTCCCATCATGCGAGCGCCCACAAAGGGCGGATTCCCCATGATATAATTCAACTCACGCTTCGGCACGACGTCTTCCCAATCGAGCCGGAGGGCGTTGCCCTCCACGATATTGGCGTTCGTTTTCAGCGGGAGAAAGTCGAGGCGCATGTGCACCACGTCCTCGGTCTCCTTCATCATCTGGCTCTCCGCGATCCACAGCGCGGTCTTGGCGACGGTGACGGCAAAATCGTTGATCTCGATGCCGTAAAACTGGCTGATGGACACCTTGATCGGACTGCCCACATCCATGACGATCTGGTCCCGGTTCAGCAGGCCGATGACCTCGTTCTCCAGACGGCGCAGCGACAAATAAGTCTCCGTCAGGAAGTTGCCGGAGCCGCAGGCGGGATCAAGGAACTTCAAGCCCGCGAGCTTCGCCTGGAAGGCGCGGAGCTTCGCGTCGCGGGTCCTGTCGACGGCGATGGCCTTGATCTCCGCAAGCTCGGCGCGCAAGCCGCCCAGAAACAGCGGGTCGATCAGCTTGTGGATATTCTCGATGCTGGTATAGTGCATCCCGCCATGGCGCCGGGTCTCGGGGTTCAGGGTGCTTTCAAAGACCGCGCCGAAAATGGTCGGGCTGATGGCCGACCAGTCGAAATCCGCACTGGCCCGGCGCAGGATGATGTCCAGGAGCTCGTCTGTAAACGGCGGGATCTCAATATCTTCATCGGAGAACAGTCCGCCGTTGACATAGGGGAAGGCGGCAAGGAGCGGGTCGTCGTCGGCAAGATAGGGGTCTCGCTCCCCCTCCGGCTGGTCCAACACGCGAAACAGCTCCTGCAGGCCCTTGCGGGCCCCCTTTGCGTCGAACTGCGCCATGTAATCGTGGAACATATTGCGCTGCCCGAAAATCCCTGCGTCCTCGGCATAGAAGCAGAATACCAGCCGGACGCACAGTGCGTTGAGGCTTTTCAGCGTCTCCGGCGCTTCCGGGGCCCGATACTGCCCAAGGAGCGCATTGTAGATGACCCCTACCAGGTCGCCCGCCTTGAGGGAGACCTCCATCTCCTTTTTGATGTTCTCGTCCCCTGTGTCCACGAGGAAGTTCAGGCGATAATATTCTTTTTCCAAGTTCTCCAGCTTGACGATCTCAGGATCACCGTTGGGCTGCTCCATGTCATAGATGTAGAACTCCCTGAAATTGCAGGTCACGATCCAGCGGGGGCGCTCCGAATAGGGCAGCTCCGCGCTGTACCGCTTTGCCTGCTGGAACGGCGTCAAATAGTGACCGTCGGACTGCTTGATTGCGGCGTTCAAGTCCTTGTCGATGCTTTTCTGCTCCACAAGGATGTGCGTGGCACGGATATGCCCGTCCACAAAGCTGGTATGGTCGAGATAGACCTGCTCTTCAAAGGTGATAAACTTCTCCGGCTCCGTGATACCGTAAACCTTTTGCAGCAGCATGAGCCAAAACGATTGGCTTTGTCCTTTCTCGTAGCCTTTGCCCTTCCAGTCGGCGGCAAATTGTCTTGCGGCGGCTCTGCGCTCGTCGTCTTCCATGTCGGTGTCCTCCCGGTGCGTTTTTTCCTATGATAGCACAGACGGACGGCGTTTTCCAGCCTCCGCCGAAAAAAGCGCGCCGGGCGCGAAAGGGCCGGGACTGCTCGTCCCGGCCTTTGTTGGCGGTTTTCTATGTTCCCTTTTCCCGCTCCTCCACCCGGCGGGCGATGTAGGGTACCACCTGGTCGTATGGGATGCCCAGGGCCGCGGAGAGCTCCCCAAAAAGCAGCCGCTCCGCCTGCTTTTGATACCGCTCGTCCACCATGCCCAGTCGCCGGTTCTGGGCCTCCGCCTGCCGGCGCTTTTGGTAGATGGACATGGTCAGGGCCACCAGGTCCGCGCAGTCGTGGCTGCGGACGGCGGACTGATAGTGCTGGGCCAGGGCCTGAAGAGTGGGCGCCCGCCAGGCCTCCACCTCCATGGAGGGGATGCGGTCGATCAGCTCCTCCGCCTCCTGTCGGGAGATCACCGGGCGCATGGGGACCTTTTCGCTGTCCACCGGGGCGTAGATCACCCCGTCCTGCCACAGGGGCTTGAGAAGATAGTACTCCCGCTCCCGGTCCGTTCCGGGCAGGGCCGGGCGCTCCACGCCCTCCACCCGGCACACGCCGGTGGTGCCGTACACCACCAGCTCTCCTGGCTGATACATGGGTCTCCTCCTTCCCGGCAGGGACGCCCCGGGGCGAAAACGCACGCAAAATACCCCGTTTCCCTGCCGATATTGCCGATAACAGCATAATTATAGCATAGATTTACCCCGGATGTAATACCTCATTTCCTACAAAAACGGCCGCCCGTCTTTGCCATTGCGGCCCTTTCCCCTGTTTCCGCCCAGTTTCCCGGGAAACCGTTGATTTTCTCCGCCGCAGGCGGTACAATAGGACAACAGGTCTCCGCCGCCCACAGGGCAGCATCGCCCCGCCGGTGGGAGGCTGCAAAAAAACGCGAGCCCGCCGCCGGGCGGGCAAAGGAGAAGATCGCATGATGGACGCAAAAACCACGGGCATCGTGGCCTATCTTACCTGGATCGGGCTGCTCATCGCCATTCTGCTGGGCGACCGGGAGGGCGCCAGGTTCCACATCAACCAGGCGCTGGTCATTTGGCTCTTCAGCTTCCTGGGTCTCATTCCGCTGATCGGCTGGATCTGGAGCATTTTCTGCTTCGTGTGCGCCGTCATCGGCTTCATCGGCGCCCTGAACGGCGAGGAGCGGGAGGTTCCGCTGCTGGGCAGGGTCCAGCTGCTGCACTGAGCTGCCCGGCGCCTGCGGGCAAACAAGCGTCCCCCGTCCGGGGACGGATGGAGGATATGAGCATGAAAAAATGGCTGAGCGCCCTTTTGAGCGCGGCACTGATCCTGTGCCTGATGGGCTGCGCCCCGGCGGCGGAGCGTCCGGCTTCGCCCACCGCCGCCGTGCCGGCGGTGGAGGCGGCAGATCCGTCCCGGCCGGAGGCGGAAGCGGCGGAAGACGCGGCGCCGGAGGAGACGTCCCCACCTGATGCGGCGCCGGAGAGCGCCTCCGCTTCGGAAGAAGCTTCCCCAGAGACCGCCGACCCGGAGGAAGCTCCCCCGGAAGAAGCTTCGGAGGAGACCCTGCCGGAGGACGGCACCTACACCAGCCAGGACGATGTGGCGCTGTACCTTCACCTGTACGGGCACCTGCCGGGCAACTTCATCACCAAGAAGGAGGCGGAGGCTCTGGGCTGGCCCGGCGGGTCGTTGGAGCCCTACGCCCCGGGCAAGTGCATCGGCGGCAGCCGCTTTGGAAATTACGAGGGGCTGCTGCCCACGGCCAAGGGCCGCATCTATACGGAGTGCGACATCGACACCCTGGGGGCCAAAAGCCGGGGGGCCAAGCGCATCGTGTTTTCCAACGATGGGCTGATCTACTACACCGAGGACCACTACCAAAGCTTTACGCTGCTCTATGGGGAGGAATGATGCCATGCGCTGCGCTGTGATCGACGGTATGACCATCACCGGAAGGGAGCGTCTGCACGACGTTTTGGAGCGGGAGCTCCCCCTGCCGGAGTGGTACGGCCGGAACCTGGACGCCTTGTACGACTGCCTGACGGACCTGCACGAAGAGGTGGCGGTGCGCGTCGTCCACCCGGAGGTGCTCAGCGACATCCTGGGCCTGTACGCCCAGGCGCTGCGGGCATTGCTGAGCCAGGCGTGCCGGGAGAACCCCCGCCTGACCTGTGTGTGGGGCAGCGAGCTGCTGCCGGATCAGTAAGGAGGGGCCATGTTCTTCTTTCTTCTTCCCCTGCTGCCGGCCCTGCCGATCCTGTGCGTTTACATCGCCGCGGCGCTGCTGCCGGCCGTTCTCCTCCTGCGCTACATCTATCGCCACGACACGGTGGAAAAGGAGCCGGCGCCGCTGCTCGCCTCCCTCCTGCTGATGGGGGTGCTGGCGGCGGTGTGCTCCGGCGTGCTGGAGGGCATC
>JAFUGI010000070.1 GCA_017469475.1 Oscillibacter sp.
CATCCTGGTGTCCAAGCACATCATCTGAGAAAGGGGATAAACGAATATGTCTAATTTCAACAGTGCGGATATTGCTGCTTTCAAGGATGTATGGGTGTTCTGCGAGCAGCGCGAGGGCAAGCTGATGCCCACCGATTTCGAGCTGATCTCCAAGGGCCGGGACCTGGCCAACGAGCTGGGTGTGGACCTGTGCGGCCTGCTGCTGGGCGGCGAGGGCATCGAGAGCGCGGCCAAGGAGCTGGGCGGCTACGGCGCCGACAAGGTGATCGTGTGCGAGAGCCCGCTGCTGGCCACCTACACCACCGACGGCTATGCCAAGGTCATCTGCGATGTGATCGAGGAGCTGAAGCCCGAGGCGTTCCTGATCGGCGCCACCAACATCGGCCGTGATCTGGGTCCCCGCTGCGCGGCCCGGCTCCACACCGGTCTGTGCGCGGACTGCACCCACCTGGACGTGGATGTGCCCAACTACATCCAGTTCCTGCGGGAGAGCAGCACGCTGGACGTGGACTCCATGAAGTGGGATCTGGAGGACCGGAACCTGAAGATGACCCGTCCGGCCTTCGGCGGCCACCTGATGGCCACCATCATCTGCCCCCGGTTCCGTCCCTGCATGGCGACGGTGCGTCCGGGCGTGATGAAGAAGGCACCCTTCGACCAGGCCAAGGCGGACGCGGTGGAGATCGTGAAGCCGGCGTTCTCTCTGGAGGCTTCTGACATCCACACCGAAGTCACCGAGGTGGTGAAGGCGGCGAAGAAGCTGGTGGACCTGATCGGAGCGGACTACATCGTGTCCGTTGGCCGGGGCATCAGCAAGGACGTGGAAGGCGGCATCAAGCTGGCTGAGGAGCTGGCCGCGGAGCTGGGCGGCGTCGTGGGCGGCAGCCGCGCCACCATCGACTCCGGGTGGCTCTCCGCGGACCACCAGGTGGGCCAGACGGGCAAGACGGTGCACCCGAAGGTGTACATCGCCCTGGGCATCTCCGGCGCCATCCAGCACAAGGCCGGCATGCAGGACAGCGAGTGCATCATCGCGGTGAACAAGAACGACACGGCCCCCATCTTCGAGATTGCGGACTACGGCATCTGCGGCGACCTGTTCAAGGTGACTCCGCTCCTGACCGAGGCCATCCGCGCCGCCAAGGCCGCTAAGTAAATTTATCCTACAGGCATGAAACAGGGCCCCTTCGAGAGAAGGGACCCTGTTTTTTTCGCCTATGGGAGGGGAGCACGGCCCGGCGAATCCCGCCACTGAGCGGACCGGCGGGAGCTGGCCGCCCAAGAGAGCCGTCGGCGGGCCAAAATCCCCTGAGCGGACCTGACCACTTGACCGGGACAGCTCCGCCTGAGCGAAAAAGCACCGAATTCTCGCCGCCTCCGCAAACTGCCTCTTTTCTAATGCGAACAAATGTGCTATACTGAAATCGCATTACCGGAGGGGAGGGGAGAGCATGGCGCGCATCATTCTGCACTGCGACCTGAACTGCTTTTACGCCTCCGTGGAGCTGCTCAGCCACCCGGAGCTGCGGGAGGTGCCGGTGGCCGTGTGCGGGGACCCCGGCTCCCGCCACGGCGTCGTGCTGGCCAAGAACGAGCCCGCCAAGCGCTGCGGCGTGCAGACGGCGGAGACCATCTGGCAGGCTCGGAAAAAGTGCCCGGACCTGGTGCTGCTGCCGCCCCACCACCAGCTCTACCGAGAGTATTCCCGGCGGGTCAACGCCATTTACGACGAATATACCGACCTGGTGGAGCCCTTCGGCATCGACGAGAGCTGGCTGGACGTGACGAACACCCTCCACCTCTTCGGTGGGGACGCCAGGGCTCTGGCGGATACCCTGCGCCGCCGCATCCGTCGGGAGCTGGGACTGACGCTGTCCGTGGGCGTCAGCTTCAACAAGGTCTTTGCCAAGCTGGGCAGCGACTACCGAAAGCCCGACGCCACCTCGGTGATCTCCCCTGAAAACTGGAAGGAGATCGTCTGGCCTCTGCCGGTGGGGAGCCTCCTCTTCGTGGGCTCCGCCGCCCGCAGGCTTTTGAAGCAGTACGGTGTGGAGAACGTGGGGCAGCTGGCCGCCTGCAAGCGGGAGATGCTGGAGTCCATCATGGGCAAGCTGGGCGCCCAGCTGTACGAGTATGCCAACGGCTTGGACCGGGAGGCCGTGCGCTCCCGGTACGACGCGGAGCCGGTGAAATCCGTGGGCAACGGCACCACCTTCCCGCAAAACCTCACCACTCGGGTCCAGGTCCAGGCGGGCATCGCCGTGCTCTCGGACACTGTGGCCACCCGGCTGCGCCGCCATGGGCTGTACGCCGGCGGCATCCAGGTGACGCTGCGGGACCCGGAGTTCCGGGACCGCTCCCGTCAGCGGCAGCTGAGCGCGCCCACCCACCTGATCCGGGAGCTGACCGACGCCGCCATGGAGCTG
Organism: Oscillibacter sp.; assembly: GCA_017469475.1. GTDB lineage: Bacteria > Bacillota > Clostridia > Oscillospirales > Oscillospiraceae > Oscillibacter. The sequence goes on from JAFUGI010000070.1 coordinate 2,427, forward strand.
GTGGGGGAGCTGTGGAAGCCGCCGTCCCCCATCCGGGCGCTGACCGTCACCGCCATCCACCTCTCGGAGGAGGGCGAGGCCTATGAGCAGACGGACCTGTTTGCCCCGCCGCCCCAGCGGCAGGAGCGGCAGGAAAAGCTGGAGGGGGCCATGGCCCGCATCCGGCAGAAATACGGCTCGGACGCCATCGTATTCGGCGCCGCCCGGCCGGAGAAGGAGGAGGATCCTCTGCCATGACCAAAGAGGAGGAAAAGCGCACCCTGCGCAGGACCATGGAGAAGATGGAAGCCCGGCTGTCTCCCAATTATCGGGCCCGGAGCGACCGGGCCATCGCCAGGCACCTTTTGGCCATGCCGGAGTATCAGGCGGCGGAGGCGGTGTGCTGCTTCGCGCCCACGGGGCGGGAGATCGACACCCGCCCAATTTTGGAGGACGCCCTCAAGGCCGAAAAGCGCCTGTTTCTCTTTCAAAGCGTGTCCTCCGGCGGCCTGACGCTGCGTCGCGTTGCTGATCCTTCGCAGCTCGCGCCTGCCGAACAGGAGGGGGCGGAGACGGCGTGCCCGCCGGAGCTCATGGACGAGATCGACTTTGCTATCCTCCCATGCCTGACCTGCAATTACGCGGGGCAGCGGCTGGGGAGGGGGAAGGCCGGGTACGACCGCTTTTTGCACCTCTACCGGGGCGGCACCGTGCTGCTGTGCCGGGAGGCGCTGATCCGCCAGGAGATCCCCGTGGAGCCCCACGACATGCCTGTGCCCTGGGTCCTGACGGAGCGGGGACTCTATGAGGACGGCGTTCCCGCGCCGCTGGGATGACAGAGGATACGAATCAGGCAAAAAAAGTGTCGAAAAATCCGTCAATATGTCTCTTGGCAGGGAAGAAGGTTTTTCGTATAATAGGTAATACCATACAATGACGGGGCGGCGCCCTACTCAGGACGACGCCCGTTTTTTCTACGAAAGGGAGTTGTGCTATGCTGATACAGGAGACCATGGACCAGATCTCACGCGTTGACCCGGAGGTGGGCGCCTCCATTCAGGAGGAGTTTGCCCGCCAGAACCGCAACATCGAGCTGATCGCCTCGGAAAACGTGGTCAGCGAGGCGGTGATGCTGGCCATGGGGACCTGCCTGACCAACAAGTACGCCGAGGGCTATCCCGGCAAGCGCTACTACGGCGGCTGCTACGCCGTAGACGTGACGGAGGAGATCGCCCGCCAGCGGGCTTGCAAGCTCTTCGGCTGCAACTTCGCCAACGTGCAGCCCCACTCCGGCGCCAACGCCAACCTGGCGGCCTTCTTCGCCCTGGCCCAGCCCGGGGACACGATCATGGGCATGAGTCTGGCCCACGGCGGCCACCTGAGCCACGGGAGCCCGGTGAACATCTCAGGAAAATATTTCCATATCGTTTCTTACGGCGTCAAGGACGACACCGAGACCATCGACTACGACGCCCTGCTGGAGACGGCCAAGACCTGCCGGCCCAAGCTGATCGTGGCCGGCGCCAGCGCCTATCCCCGTACGCTGGACTTTGCCAAGTTCCGGGCGGTGGCAGACGAGGTGGGCGCCTATTTGATGGTGGACATGGCCCACATCGCCGGCCTGGTGGCCGCCGGGGCCCATCCCTCCCCCTTCCCCTATGCGGACGTGGTGACCACCACCACCCATAAGACCCTGCGGGGCCCCCGGGGCGGCATGATCCTGTGCAACGACGAGGCCATGTATAAGAAGATCAACTCCGCCGTGTTCCCCGGTACCCAGGGCGGCCCGCTGGAGCACATCATCGCCGCCAAGGCGGTGTGCCTGGGCGAGGCGCTGCGTCCGGAATTCAAGGCCTACGGTGAGCAGGTGGTGAAAAACGCCCACGTGCTGGCCCAGGAGCTGATCCGCCAGGGCTTCCGCCTGGTCTCCGGCGGAACGGACAACCACCTGTGCCTGGTGGACACCCGGAACTTCCACATCACCGGCAAGGAGCTGGAGCACCGACTGGACGAGGTGCACATCACCGTCAATAAAAACGCCATCCCCAACGACCCGGAGAAGCCCTTCGTCACCAGCGGCATCCGGGTGGGCACACCCGCCGTCACCTCCCGGGGCTTCCGGGAGGAGGAGATGGTGCAGATCGCTCAGTGGATGGGCGACGTGGCCCGGGATTTCGAGGGCTGCCGGGAGCGCGTCACCGAAGAGGTGCATCAGCTGACCGGCCGATTCCCCCTGTATACCTGAGCGCAAAGCAGCATCATGAGGACCCGGGACTTCGGACGATCCGAGGCCCCGGGCCTTTTTCTGCGGGAGCGGATGGAAAGAGCGCGATCGGCTGGATGCAGACGCAGGACCGGCGGAGCCCCAAAAGGCCCCGCCGGTTCGCTGTTGTAGATCTGTCTTGTATGGAACTGCCGGGCCCTGCTTCCGGAGCCCATGCCCGGCGAGGCTCAGCCGGTGCCGGCGCCGTCACACCGCCAGCCCTCCTCCGTCCGGTACATGGGGCCCACGTGCCAGCAGGAGAGGGCGTCCTCCGGCGCCTCGCCGTACTGGCCGGTATAGCCTCCGGTGTTGCCTGCCATCTGCCAGTTGAGGGCGTCGTCGTTCTCCGGTACGAAGATGCGGACATAGGAGAAGGTGAACCACTCCCGACCCGCCAGGAAAGTCTCTCTCCCGGTGAAGAATCCCTCCTCGATGGAGGCGACGCCCCGGGAGTAGGTGCAGGCGTATTGACTGCCCGGCGTCATTTGCAGATACAGGGCGCACTCGGCGTCTACCCAGCTCTGGGCGATCTCCAGTTGGCTCTGCCCCCGGTCCGGGATGACGATGCGGTCCCAAAGATCGAACCACTCCGCCTCGTCGTAGAGCATCCGCCAATAGGCGAAGGAGGAGCCGTCAGAGTCCCGGAGCCAGGTCTCCCGCTCCTCGGCGGTGTAAAGCACCAGGTCGCTGTCCTCCCACACGGTCAGGGCATATAGCCCGTCCGCACTCTGGATCTGGAGAGACCGGCCTTCCGGCAGGGCGGCGGCCTCAGCGTAGCTCCAGTCACAGTGGATGGGGAACCACAAAGAGCGGTTGGGCCCGTTGCCCCGGTCCGGAGCGAAGGGATGGGCGCCCCCGCCGGGGCCGCCGGCACTGTCCAGCTGGAGGATCAGCTCCCCCGCAAAGATGTGCCGCATGGCGTTGCGCACCGTCAGCGCCGCGCCGGTGAGGCCGGTGATCTCGGGGTAGAGCTGATGGCGCACCGGCGCCGTGCCCGGCTGGCGCAGCACTGCCTGGTAGAGCCAGACCTGTACCGTTTGCTGCAGCTGCCAGGCAGCGCCCTGCATCCCCTCGGGGTAGCTCATGAGATACTGCCCGCCGTCGTCGTCCTCGGACAAAAGCTCCCGAAGCCCCTCGGCAGGGATGTCCTCGCCGCTTCGTACCTGGGCGCTCGTCCGATACCACAGGTCGCACAGCCAGCCCGCTCCGTGGGGAAGGGGAGAGGTGGCCGGGGCCGCTCCCGCGTCATAGACGGAGAACAGCAGCCCCACGGGCAGGGAGCCGTCCCGCACCGTCACGGTGCCCACTGTTCCGGCCAGGGCCGCGGAGAGGGACTCCTCCCCCGTGAAGACGTACACCGCGCCGTTCAGCTCCTCCGGCGGCGCCCAGGAGAGGGGCGCCGCGCCGCTGTCACCGCTCCGGGCGTCGTCCACATCCCGGCTCGACAGCGTCAGGCGGCCGTTCGCGTCGTATCGGTAATGGTCGGTGTAGTAGACGCCGTTTTCCACCTTGTACCAGGAGGTGACCTCCTTCGTGTCGGGGTGAGGCTCCGCCCCCTGCAGGGTGTAGGCGTAGCGGTAGACGGTCCCGTCCCACAGCCAGTAGTAATAGGGTACGGAGTTGTTGGGAAGGAAGCCGTACAGGGCGATGTCGGCGCTGCCGTCAAAGTTCATGTCCGGGGCGTCCAGCACCAACTCCCGGCCGGGACACTCAGTATACGCACTGGCCATGGCGTCCTGCCCTTCGGCCTGGACGCTCTCCCGGACGGAGATGGTCTGATAGAGACCGTCCTCATCGTAGACGTAGATCTCCCGGACGCCCCAGAGGCCCCGCTCCGTGTCCTCCCGGCCAATGGCGCTCAGGCGCAGCTCCTTGCCGCCGTTCACCGTAACCGTGCGCTCCAAAAGGATCTGGTCCGCTCCGTGCAGGGGCTGGAAGCGCACCGGCGCGGCGGCACCATACTCAGCGAACAGGCGGCGGAAGTCCCCTTCCACGGCGGGGGCGTCCTGGCCTTCCAGAGTCCGGGCGAAGGAGGCGACGCCGTTTTCGTCAAATTGCTCCGACGCGGACTCGGCAGTGACCAGAGCCCCGCCTCGCAGAGCGCTCTTGCTGGTCCAGAGACCGCCACCGGAGAAGAGATACATGCCGTCGCAGGAGATGGGGTAGTTGGTGCCGCTGCTGCCCAGGCTGCCCGCATGGAGGACCTCGCCGCCCCGCACGGTGTAGACCGCGCAGTCGATGACTTCAAAGCGCCCCTCCTCCTCGTGGAACCCCTGTTCGGAGGTCAGCAGCACCAGCTGCCCGTCCGCCAGACGCAGGCAGGCGTGGAGCGTGTCGCCGCCCTGAGACCAGACGAAGTCCGTCAAGACGCGGAGGGCGTCCCGGTCGTCGGCGGTGTAGGGCTGCCCCGCCGAAAGGTCCAGCACCTGCAGGGCGGGGGTGGCCTCCGCCGGGACGGCGGGCTTCCGGGCACCGGTGAAGGTGGCGCACACGGCCACCACGGCGATGGCCGCCGTCAAAAACAGGACAGAGGCGCGCAGCTGGGGCCGGGCGGCGATGGAGCGCACCCGCTCGGAGAGGCTCTGCTTCGTCTCGGCCATGGAGGTGGCCGTATGCAGCAGGCAGGCGGGGGAGGCGGAAAGGGCTGCCATGTCCACCAGCGTCCGGCCGTAGGCGATGCGCTGGTCCTCGCCCAAGAGGCGGATGGCCCCCTCGTCACAGGCCAGCTCGCAGTCCCGGCGGGAGAGGGCGGCGGCCCACCACACCAGGGGGTCGAACCAGTACAGGCAAAGGCACACGCCCCGAAGGAGGGACCACCAGGCGTCGCCGTGGCGGCGGTGGGTCAGCTCATGGGCCAGCACATGTCGCAGGCGCAGCCCCTCCGCGCAGGCGGGCGTCACATAGACGGCGGGGCGCAGCAGACCCAGAAGGCAGGGGGAGGGGATGCCCTCCGACACGTAGACCGGCAGGGGGCAGTCCGGCACCTCCACCTGCCAGGCGGATCTCCGGGCCCGGCGGCGGAAGGAGAGGTTCACCGCCAAAAACCACACCGCCATCCCCGCTGTTCCGACGAGCCAGAGGGCGGTGAGCGCCTGGCGGGGAGAGACGGCGGCTCGCGCCGGAGCGGCCGGCGCCGCCGGAGAGACCGCCGGCGCCGGTGCGGTCTCGGAAGAGGGCAGGGGAGACGCGGGCACATCGGAGACCGGCGCCTCTGCCGGGGGCGGCCGGGCGCACGATCGCCTCCTGCACGGCGGACACCGGCGCCGCGTCCGGCACCAGATTCAAAACGCTCAGGGCCGTTCCCGGCAAAGACACGGGCAGGAGCAGCCGCAGCGCAGCCAGCAGCCACAGGGCGTATTGGAGGCGGGCGCTGATCCTGCCGCGCAGCAGGGGCCGCAGGGCGGTCAAAAGCAGGATCAACACGCCGGAGGTCAGCAGGATCTCCTTCATGGCGCATCCTCCTCCGCCTTTTGCAAAAGCGCGTACAGCTGGGCGATCTCCGCAGAGGAGAGGCGGCTCCGGCCCACCAGTGTGTTCACCAGAAGGCCCACGCTTCCGTGGTAGGCGCGCCTGAGCAGCGACTCTGTCTCCGCCGCCACCACATCGTCCCGCTCTACCGCCGAGCGAAAGGTCTTGGTGCGTCCGGCCTGGTCGTAGGTCACCAGGCCCTTTTCCTCCATGCGGCGCAGCATGGTGGACACGGTGCTCTTGGACCAGCCGGCACTCTGGGCCAGGGTGCGGGAGAGCTCCATCAATGTCTGGGGCCGGGCCCACAGGGCCTCCATCACCTGCCATTCGCTGGGGGATAAGCTGGTGGGGGTGTGTGCCATGTCGATCGGACCTCCTTTTGGATGACTTTTGTAAACCGATCATAGCAAATTGGCTTACACTTGTCAACTACAATTTGGAAACAAAGCAAGGGCCACGCGGACGGCGCCGCGTGGCCCTTGTATTGATGTATGGGGAATTTCCTTTACAGCAGCGTGATCCCGGCCTGTTCGCAGTTCTCCACTGTCTCCCGGTCCCACAGGCTGACCTGCACCTCGCCGATGTGGCAGGTGCCCAGCAGCAGCATGCACAGCCGGGACTGACCGATGCCGCCGCCGATGGACTGGGGCAGCTCGCCGTGGAGCAGCATCTGGTGGAAGGGGAGGGCGCGGCGGTCGTCGCACCCGGCGGCGGTGAGCTGCCGGTCCAGCGCGGCAGCGTCCACCCGGATGCCCATGGAGGAGACCTCAAAGCTCCGCTCCAGCACCGGGTTCCACATGAGGATGTCGCCGTTGAGCTCCCAGTCGTCATAGTCCGGGGCCCGGCCGTCGTGACGGATGCCGGAGCGCAGGGTCTTGCCGATCTGCATCAAAAACACGGTGGGGTGTTCCCGGCAGATGGCGGTCTCCCGCTCCTGAGGCGTCAGGTCGGGGTAGCGGTCCTCCAGCTCCTGGGTGGTGAGGAAGAAGACCTTCCGCTCCGGCCGGAAGGTCAGGGCGGGGAAGGTGTTGCGCAGGGCGGTGGCGGTGTCGCAGATGCAGCCCACGATGTCCCGCACGGTGTCCTTCAGATACTCCACGGTGCGGTTCTGGGGGTCGATGTGCTTTTCCCAGTCCCACTGGTCCACATACACGGAGTGGAGATTGTCCACCACCTCGTCCCGGCGGATGGCGTTCATGTTGGCGTACAGCCCGGTGCCCAGCTTGAACTCGTACCGCTTCAGGGCCAGGCGCTTCCACTTGGCCAGGGAGTGGACCACCTGCCCGTCGGTCCCCACGTCGGGAATGTCGAAGGACACGGGGCGCTCCACGCCGTTGAGGTCGTCGTTCAGGCCGGTCTTGCCGTCCACGAACAGGGGAGCGGAGACCCGGTGCAGGTTCAGCCGCACGGAGAGGTTGCGCTGGAACTCCTGGTGGATGAGCTCAATGGCCCGCTGGAGCTCGTTGTTGGTCAGGGGCATGTGGTATCCGGCGGGAATGGTCAGCTTGCTCATAGGAAACGATCCTTTCTTCTCTTCTTCTCTTACATCGATCTTCGGCGATCGCAAAACGGCTTTTGCATCTGCGGACCCACGCCGGGCCCAGGGGGATGCTCGTTCTCTTCGGCCGGCACGGGGCCTCACGGAGACGGGGCGTTACGCCTCCAGCTTGGCAAGGCCCAGGCGCAGGCGGCGCAGCGTCTCCTCCCGGCCCAGGATGTGACAGATCTCCACGGCGCCGCCGGGGGTCACCAGCTTGCCGGCGGCGGCGATGCGCACCGGCCACATGAGGGTGGCGTTCTTCACGCCCAGGCTCTCCGCCAGGGCGATGAGGGCGTCGTGTACGCCCTCTGCCGTCCACTCCGGCAGGGCCTCCAGGGCGGGGATGGCGGCCTGGAGCATCCGCCGGGAGATCTCGGCGTCGGTCTTGGATTTCTTATTGGTGAAGAACTCCACGCCGTAATCCGGCAAGGCGTCGAAAAAGTCTACCTTCTCCGGGATGTCCGTCAGCTTTTCGCACCGGGCCTGGAGCAGGGCGGCCACAGCGGAAGTGTCGATGGCGGGGTTTTTCACCGCCTGGCGGATGTAGGGCTCCGCCACGCGGGCAAACTCCTCCGGCGCCATGGCCCGCAGGTAGTTGGCATTGAAGTAGGTGAGCTTATCCATGTCGAAGATGGCGGGGGACTTGGAGATGCCGGCGATGTCGAAGGCGTCTACCAGCTCATCCAAGGTGAAGAACTCCTTTTCCGACAGCTCCCCTCTGGGCGCCCAGCCCAGAAGGGCCACGTAGTTGAGCACCGCGTCCGTCAGATACCCCTGGGCGATCAGATCCTCATAGGAGGGGTCCCCGTGGCGCTTGGACATTTTGTTGTGGGCGTCCCGCATGACGGGGGAGCAGTGGACATAGGTGGGGATCTCCCAGCCGAAGGCCTCGTAGAGCAGGTTGTACTTGGGGGCGGAGGACAGGTATTCGCTGCCCCGCACCACATGGGTGATGCCCATCAGGTGATCGTCCACCACGTTTGCGAAGTTGTAGGTGGGAAGGCCGTCCCGCTTCAGAAGCACCTGGTCGTCCAGGGTCTTGTTCTCCACGGTGATGTCGCCGAAGGAGACGTCGTGGAAGGTGGTGGTGCCCTCGTGGGGGATGCGCTGGCGGATGACATAGGGCTCTCCCGCGTCCACCCGGGCCTCCGCCTGAGCGGCGGGCAGCGCACGGCAGGGGTCGTCGGCACGGTCGAAGGAGGTGCTCTCCTCCTCGGTCTTCTCGCAGAAGCAGTAGTAGGCGGCGCCGCGCTTTACCAGAAGGTGGGCATACTTTCCGTACAGGTCCCGCCGCTGGGACTGGATGTAGGGCCCCACGGGGCCGCCCACGTCGGGCCCTTCGTCGTGGTCAAGGCCGCACTCCCGCATGGTCTTGTAGATCACGTCCGTGGCGCCCTCCACCAGGCGGCCCTGGTCTGTGTCCTCGATGCGCAGGATGAAGGTGCCCCGGTCGTGGCGAGCGATGAGCCAGGTGTACAGCGCGGTGCGCAGGTTGCCCACGTGCATATAGCCGGTGGGCGAGGGGGCGAACCGGGTGCGGACCTTCCCCTTGGGGATGCGGGCTTCCAGCTCGTCAAAAAAAGGCATATCCAGCTCCATGACAGTACCTCCGTACCAGAATATGATCGGTCCCTTGCGAAACCGGTTTCGCTGTGAATGGGGTGGCCCCTGTGAGAGGGCGGATCGCGGCGCCCGGGCAGGGACCAGACAAAAGGCGCCCTATCGGGAACGCCCAAAAATAACGATTTATATTATCCCCGTTTCCCCTGCGGTTGTCAAGGACCGGATGGACGGAAGCGGCCGATAAAAAAGCCGAGGCAGGCGCTTGCGGCGCGCTGTCCCGGCGGCGATGGGTCAAAGATGCTTTCGGATGGTGTTGAGGGCGCCCTTTTCCTGGCGGGAGACCTGAGCCTGCGAGATGCCCACCTCGGCGGAGACCTCCATCTGGGTCTTGCCCTCGTAGAACCGGAGGGAGAGGATCCGCCGCTC
>JAFUGI010000071.1 GCA_017469475.1 Oscillibacter sp.
AGCGGCTTTCCGCCCTGGGGGAGCAGCTGGGCATCTCCATCCGCATCCAGCGGGAGGAGATCTTCGACGCCATGCACCGCATTTAAGGGGGAGAGATCATGCTCAGTCAAAAGGACATCCTCTCCACCATTGAGATGATCGACCAGCAGCACCTGGACATCCGGACCATCACCATGGGCATCTCCCTGCTCAGCTGCTGCGACCCGGACGCCCGCCGTGCCTGCGAGAAGATCTATGACAAGATCACCCGCTGCGCGGAGCGTCTGGTCCGCACCGGCGAGGACATCGAGCGGGAGTTCGGCATCCCCATCGTCAATAAGCGCATCTCTGTGACGCCCATGGCCCTGGTGGCTGGGGCCAGCGAGACGGAGGACTACGTCCCCTTTGCCCTGGCGCTGGACCGGGCGGCCAAGACTACCGGCGTCAACTTCATCGGCGGCTACTCCGCCCTGGTGCAAAAGGGAATGACCGCAGCGGACGAGCATCTGATCCGCTCCATTCCGGAGGCCCTGTCCCGGACGGAGCTGGTGTGCTCGTCGGTGAACGTGGGCTCCACCCGGGCGGGTATCAACATGGATGCGGTGGCCCTCATGGGCCGCATCGTCAAGGAGACCGCCGCCGCTACGGCGGACCGGGACGGTTTGGGCTGCGCCAAGCTGGTGGTCTTTTGCAACGCGGTGGAGGATAACCCCTTCATGGCCGGCGCCTTCCATGGCGTGGGCGAGGCGGAGAAGGTCATCAACGTGGGCGTCTCCGGCCCGGGCGTGGTGCATCGGGCCATCCAGGCCGTGCGGGGCCAGCCCTTCGACGTGCTGGCGGAAACGGTGAAAAAGACCGCCTTCCGGGTGACCCGCATGGGTCAGCTGGTGGCCCAGGAGGCCAGCCGCCGGCTGGACACCCCCTTCGGCATCGTGGATCTGAGTCTGGCGCCCACTCCGGCGGTGGGGGACAGCGTGGCCCGCATCTTAGAGGAGATGGGGCTGGAGATCTGCGGCACCCACGGCACCACGGCGGCCCTGGCTCTTTTGAACGACGCGGTGAAAAAGGGCGGTGTTATGGCGTCCTCCAGCGTGGGCGGCCTCTCCGGTGCCTTCATCCCCGTCAGCGAGGACGAGGGCATGATCGCCGCCGCCAAGGCGGGGACTCTGTGCCTGGACAAGCTGGAGGCCATGACCTGCGTGTGCTCCGTGGGGTTGGATATGATCGCCGTGCCCGGGGATACCCCGGCGGAGACCATTGCCGCCATCATTGCGGACGAGGCGGCCATCGGCATGGTGAACAACAAGACCACCGCCGTCCGCCTGCTGCCATCCCCCGGCAAGCAGGTGGGGGACACGGTGGAGATGGGCGGGCTCCTGGGCAGCGCCCCGGTGATGCCGGTCCACAGTGGATCCAGCGCGGACTTCATCGCCCGGGGCGGCCGCATTCCCGCCCCGCTCCACAGTCTGAGAAACTGAGCACGAAACCGACGCATGAAAAACGGGAGGCGGACACAAGGTCCGCCTCCCGTTTTTATGGGATGCCCTCACCGGGCCGCATGGTAAATGGCGGCCAGGTCCGCCGAGTTCAGACGCCGCACGCTCTCCACGCTGCCGCCGCCCACGGCGGCGCGAAAATGAGAAAACCCGAAGGGGAGCAGGGGGGCCGTGCTGTCTTTTGCGCAAATGAGCCGTTCCTGGCTCAAATCGAGGAGGGCGCGGTATGAATGAGAGGAAGACTCAGCGGCCGTCGTACACGGCATCGCCGGCGTCGTAGGCGTCCGGCTGACGGGTCACGAACAGGTCCGCCGCCAGGGTCACAGCTGCCACCAGAAGAAAAAGAACAGACATCAGAATTACCTCCATGTGATTTGTTTAGTAAAATGTTTTTACTTATTGGATGATTAAATAATACAACGCTTTTACTAAATTGTCAAGAGGGAACTTGAAAAAAGGCAAAAAAATTTTCGGACGCCCAAGAGCGTCCGAAAAGAGGGACCATGCAGGGGAACGGGGCGGCACCGCGGCACCCAAACCACCGCGTCAGGAGAAGAACTCTCCCGTAAAGACCCGGTGGAGGAAGCCGCAGGCGCAGCCCCGGATCTGGGCGTCCCGGCCGAAGGCAGAGCGCAGGATCTGCACCCGGGTGCGGTCACTGGCCAGCCGCTGGCGCTCGATCTGCTCTTCCAGGGCGGTCAGGCACCGGTCGGGGAGGAAGTGCCCTTCGTGGCCGATCAGGATGGCCTGAGGGTCCAGCAGATTCACCGCGCTGGTCAGGGCGTAGCCCAGGGCCCGGGTCATCTCCTCCAGCACCGGCCACACCGGGGAGGCAGGGTCCGCCTCCGCCATACGGCAAAAGTCCTGGAAGGAGAGATCCTGCCCCGTCAGGGCCCGCAGCCGGGGCAGGATGACCTGGATACCGGCATAGGTCTCCAGGCAGCCCCGGTTGCCGCAGGAACAGGGATTGCCCCGCCAGTCGATGCTGGTGTGGCCCAGCTCGCTGGTGAAGCCGGCGGCGGTGCGCAGCAGCTCCCCGCCGGAGACGATGCCGGAGCCGATGCCGCTGTTGATGCCAACGAAAAGGAAGTCCTGAAAGGCGCGGGCGGCGCCAAAGTACTTTTCCGCCAGGGCCGCGCAGTCGTACTGCCCGTTCAGCTCCACCGGCAGGTGATACCGCTCCTTCAGCAGGCGGACAATGGGCAGATCATGGATGTTGAAAAAGTTGGGCGGCGTCAAAATGAGGCCGTTGCGCAGGTCCAGAGGACCGATGGAGCCCACGCCGATGCCCAGAATGGTGTCTCCCGGAGGAGGCAGCACCTGGTCGATGAGGCGAAAGAGGGTCTCCGTCAGCCGGATGGTAGTGTCTCCGGTCATGGGAGATCGGGCCTCCCGCAGGGTGTGGAGCCGCAGGTCGCACAGCACGGCGGCGCACTGATCCCGGAAGATATACAGCCCGATGAGCTTGGGCGCCCGGGGGGAGAGGTCCACCACGATGGGATTGCGCCCCTGACCCTGCACGGCCAGAGGCTCCCGCTCCTCGGCGATGCCCTGGTCCAGAAACTCCGCGATGATGTTGCTCACGGACATTTTGGACAGCTGCGTCCGCCGGGCCAGCTCCACCCGGGTCAACGGGCCGTCCGCCGCCAGGAGCTTCAGCACCAGGCCCCGGTTCCGGCAGCGCAGGGTGTCGTTGTTGATGCCGCTTCTCAGTTCCATCTTCTGTCGCGCTCCTGTCCGCCGGGGTCAGCCCTGGGCAAAACGGGCCTTGTCCCGGTCGATTTTTTTCTGATACCGGTCCTGCTCGGAGAAAATGCAGCCGCAGTACTTCTGCATATAGAAGCCCAGCTCCCGGGCCTGTTGGTTCCCGGCGCGGAAGTTTGGTCGGAAGTCCCGGTACAAAAAGGTCACGCCGTACTGCGCCGCCAGGCGCTCCGCCGCTTGGGCAATGGCGTCGTGGTCCTGGTAGAGGCTTGCCAGGAGGGTGGTGGTAAAGGCGGAAAAGCCATGCTCTGCGGCGTATCGAGCCGTGCCCTCCAGCCGGTGGGTGTAGCAGTAGGCGCAGCGGTGGTCAATGTCCTCCGCCACGGCTCGGCAGAAGTCCCGCAGGCCGTAGTCCTCCTGTACCCGCACCTCCATGTGGATGGTGGGAGCGTAGGTCAAAAGGCAGTCCCGCCGGGCCTCGTATTCCTTCCAGGGGTGGATATTGGGGTTGTACCAAAAGGCCACCGGCTCGATGCCCTCGGACCGCAGGGGGTCGATGCAGCTTAAGGAGCAGGGGGCGCAGCAACAGTGCAGCAGCACGTGATCCATGGAAAGACGCCTCATTTCCGTCGGTCATTCTTGCGGGGACAAGTATCTCACAAATTTTTCGGGTGCGCGGCACCCGGCAGCGCGGCAAAACCGCATTGTGCCCAGGGGATGCGGTCCCACATAGCGCAAAGCGCTTTGCGCGCTCATGCGGCTATGCCGCATAGTTTACGTTTATGATACCATATAAATCAAAAAAGGGGAAGAGGGCCGACGGAAAAAGGCGTCGAAAAACAGGGGCAGGGAAGCCATCCGTCCGCCGGAAAGAGACAGAAAAACAGGTCTTCGCCCCCACAGGGGAGACAAAACGCCGCGTTCCTTAACAGTTTCTTTACACATCTGGATGGGAATTCCGATTGCACATTTTGTCGAAATGGTGTATGATACAAGCTGTCGGAAATTACACAAAAACGATTTCCTGCATGTTATGGCAGTTTTTTCTGCTTTGGAAATATCCCTCAAAGGAGGAACTTTTGTGAAGGTCGGACTTGACGTGGGCTCCACCACCATCAAATGTGTGGTGCTGGACGACACGGACAATATCCTATACAGCACCTATGAGCGGCATTTCAGCCACATCCTGGAAAAGTCAGAGGAGCTGCTGCGCCGGGTGGCGGAGCGGTACATACCGGACGGACGGGCAGAGCTGGCCATCTCCGGCTCCGCCGGCATGGGCATGGCGGAGAGCGTGCAGGTGCCCTTTGTGCAGGAGGTGTTCGCCACCCGGGTGGCGGCCAACCGCCTGGCCCCGGGAACGGATGTCATCATCGAGCTGGGCGGCGAGGACGCCAAGATCCTCTTCCTCACCAACGGCACAGAGGTGCGGATGAACGGCTCCTGCGCCGGCGGCACCGGTGCCTTCATCGACCAGATGGCGACTCTTTTGAAAATGAGCGCCGACGAGATGGACGCCGCCGCCCAGCGGGCGGAGAAGACCTATACCATCGCCTCCCGCTGCGGCGTGTTCGCCAAGAGCGACGTGCAGCCTCTCATCAACCAGGGTGCGAAGAGCGAGGACATCTCCGCCAGCATCTACCAGGCCGTGGTGAACCAGACCATTGCGGGATTGGCCCAGGGGCGCCCCATCCGGGGCAAGGTCCTCTACCTGGGCGGGCCGCTGACCTTCTCCCGGGTGCTGCGGGAGAGCTTTGACAAGACCCTGAACGTGCAGGGCCGCTGCCCGGAAAACAGCCTTCTTTTCGTGGCCCTGGGCGCCGCGTTCTACTCGGATCAGGTCTTTGACCTGCGCGAGGTGGCGGACCGGCTGGAGGAAAAGGGCGCCTCGGAGACCTATCGCTCCCAGCCGCCGCTTTTTGAAAGCGAGGCGGAGTATGAGGCCTTCCGCGCCCGCCACGCCAGGGCCTCCGTGCCCCGGGCCCCCTTCGGACCAGAGTACGACGGCGTCGTTCACATCGGCATCGACTCCGGTTCTACCACGGTGAAGCTGGTGGCCATTGACGACGAGGCCCGCCTTCTCTTCACGGACTACCGCCCCAACCTGGGAAATCCGGTGCCCTTGATCCGGGAGGTGCTGGAGACGCTGTACGATCAGCATCCCCGGATGCGTGTCGCCTCCGTCACCACCACCGGCTATGGGGAGGACCTGGCGAAAAACGCCTTCCACGCGGATCACGGCGTGGTGGAGACGGTGGCCCACTTTACTGCCGCTCGGCACTTTTTGCCGGAGGTGGATTTCATCATTGACATCGGCGGCCAGGACATGAAGTGCTTCAAGATCGAGGATGGGGCCATCAGCAACATCTTCTTGAACGAGGCCTGCTCCTCCGGCTGCGGCAGCTTCCTCCAGACCTTTGCCCAGGCCCTGGGATACGACGTGAAGGAGTTTGCCAGGCTGGGCCTTTTCGCCGACCGTCCGGTGGACCTTGGCAGCCGCTGCACCGTGTTCATGAACTCCAGCGTCAAGCAGGCCCAGAAGGACGGCGCCACCATCGAAAACATCTCCGCCGGCCTCTCCATCTCCGTGGTGAAAAACGCCATTTACAAGGTCATCCGCGCTGCCTCTCCCGAGGAGCTGGGGCGGAACATCGTGGTCCAGGGCGGCACCTTTTATAACGAGGCCGTGCTCCGGGCCTTTGAGCAGGAGATGGGGGTGGAGGTCATCCGCCCGGACATTGCTGGACTCATGGGGGCCTTCGGCGCGGCGCTGTACGGCATGGGCAAGACCGCGGCGGGACAGCGGAGCACGCTCCTCTCCCGTCAGGCCCTGGCGGACTTCCGTCAGGAGACCCGCAGCGAGGTGTGCGGCCGGTGCGGCAACAACTGCCAGCTCACCATCAACACCTTTGCCGACGGCGGCACCTTCATCAGCGGCAACCGCTGCGACCGGCCCGTGACCGGCAAGACAGACACCGGGGAGCGGAACCTGTACGAGTACAAGCGCAGGCTGCTGCTGGGCTACAAGCCCGGCCCCGCCAGGCGGGGCAAGATCGGCCTGCCGCTGTGCCTGAACTTCTGGGAGCTGCTGCCCTTCTGGCACACGTTCTTTACCTCCCTGGGTTTTGCCGTGTACCACAGCCCCCTCTCCAGTCGGAAGCTGTACCTTCAGGGGCAGGGCACCATCCCCAGCGACACCGCCTGCTTCCCGGCCAAGCTGGCCCACGGCCACATCGCGGCCCTTGCCAAGCTGGGGCTGGACGCCATTTTCTACCCTTGCATGACCTACAATATCGACGAGGGCCTGGGCCAGAACCACTACAACTGCCCGGTGGTGGCCTACTATCCGGAGGTCCTGGCCGGCAACTGCCCGGAGCTGGCGAACACCCGCTTCATCTATGACTATGTGGGCATCCACCGCCCCAGGGACTTTGAAAAGAAGATCCACCATATCCTGAACCGTTACTATCCGGACATCACCGCCAAGGAGGTCCGCCGGGCCGCCGAGGCGGCCTACGCCGAGTATGCCAACCACATGGCTCTGGTCCGGCGGGAGGGGGCGCGCATCATGGACCAGGCCCGCGCCGAGGGGCGCCGCATCATCGTGCTGGCCGGCCGGCCCTACCACGTAGACCCGGAGGTGAACCACGGCATCGACACCCTCATCACCCGCTTCGGCGCGGCGGTGGTGACGGAGGACTCTGTTTCTCACCTGGTGTCCCCCTTCTCCACGACGGTCTTGAACCAGTGGACCTACCATGCCCGGCTGTACGCCGCGGCCAAATATTGCTGCACCCAGCGGGACTGCGATCTGGTCCACCTGGTATCCTTCGGCTGCGGGGTGGACGCCATCACCTCCGACGAGACCCGAGAGATCCTGCAAAGCGGCGGCAAGCTCTACACCCAGCTGAAGATCGATGAGATCACCAACCTGGGCGCCGTGCGCATCCGGCTGCGGAGCCTCTTCGCCGCCTTGGATGAGCAGGACGAAAAACGCGCAAAGGAGGCGTGACCATGGAGACGCGCTATCCCGTTTTCACGGAAGAGATGAAAAAGACCCACAAGATCCTGATCCCCAACATGGCCCCGGTGCAGTTTCGCATCCTGGCCGCCGCCATGG
>JAFUGI010000072.1 GCA_017469475.1 Oscillibacter sp.
GACGCCGGGGCGGAACAAACGCCTGACCCCAGCGGCGGGTTGGAAAAGGCTCCTGGATAGACAATTTCCCGGCGTCGGTACGGAAACGGCGCCGTGGGGTATCCGCACGGCGCCTTTCCAGGGAGAAAGGATATTGGACCGCTTTCTTGCGCTTATGCCACCATCCAGGCCCACAGCAGGATGCCGAAGGTGAAGACGATGCCGGTGGCAATGGTCACCACGCACATGAAGCCCATGATGTCCTTGGCCCGCAGGTTGGCCACCGCCAGAGCCGGCAGGGCCCAGAAGGGCTGGATCATGTTGGTCCACTGGTCGCCCAGCGCGATGCCCATGGCGGCCACGCTGTCCGCCACACCCAGCTGCCGGGCAGCGCCCATCATAACGGGAGCCTGGACGGACCACTGGCCGCCGCCGGAGGGAACCAGGAAGTTGACAATGCCGGCAGACCAGAAGGCGAACATGGGGAAGGTCACCTTGTTGGAGATGCTGGCGAAGAAGTTGGAGATGATGCTGGCAAGGCTTGCGCCGTTGGCGTCCGCCACCACCATGATGGCCATGATGCCGGCGTAGAAGGGATACTGCAAAATGACACCGGCCACGGAGGACACGGAGTCCTTGATGGCGTCCACATAGCGGCGCAGGTCGCCGTGGAGCAGGATGCCGGTGAAGAGCAGCACCAGGTTCACGGAGTCGCGGCCCAGGCCGTTGAGGATGCCCTTGCCGGAGGCGGCGTAGGAGCCGAAGTAGTAGATGATGTAGGCCCAGCCCAGGATGCAGGTCAGCGCCCACATGACCTTGCTGTGCTCCAGCTTGTCGGCGGGGGTGTTGATCTCATAGACCTTCTCCTCCTCATCCTTGAGCAGGGCGGGGTCCACGGTGACGAGATGGTCCTTGTCGGGTTGCATGGCAACGTTCACCACGCAGAGGACGGCAATGGTGACCACCACGATGAGGATGTTGGCGGGGTGGAAAAGGGTGGAGGTGATGTCCGCCTGAATGGTGCCCAGGCCCTCCACGTCAAAGCCGGTGGAGATGGTCAGGGGGATGGAGCCGGACAGGCCCTGGTGCCAGATGACGAAGCCGGAGTAGGCGGAGGCGATGAGCAGGCGGTAGTCGATGGTCCGCAGCTACTTGGCGATGGCCTTGCCCAGCAGGGCGCCGCAGATGAGGCCCAGGCCGTAGTTCAGCCAGGAAATGATGCCGGAGAACACGGTGATGATGATGATCGCCTTGGTGTTGGTGGTGGCGTAGCTTGCCACCTTGTTGATGAGCTTGGTGAAGGCCTTGGTCTTGGCCAGCGCCGAGCCGAACACCACGATCATGGAGGTCTGCATGGAGAACTTCAGAAGGTTCCAAATACCGTTCTTGAAGTCGCCCCAGGCGGCCAGCACGTCCAGCGGGCTGTTGCCGGTGAACACGACGGCCAGCACATAGCAGACGACCGTCAGCACGATGGCGAACAGGAAGGGATCTGGCAGATACTTATCTACCAGCTTGACGCACGCGTTGGTAAATCTTTTCAGCATAGTCTCTCTCCTCTACACAAAATCGTCAAATTCAAACTCTCCCCAATTGTCTAAATTTGACAAATTTATGATACCCCCCCCCCGGCTATTTTGTCAACTATGGGGTAATGTCTAAAGCGCTTACACTCTAAAATTTGTCGGTATGCCAAAAATTCGGTTGTGATTTTCTTGCATATTTTCCTGCAAAAACCTCTTGACAAACGTTTTCGAAGGCACTCTCACCGCCTCTTTTCTTTTTCCGCGAAATGCGATATACTAAAAAACATATGGTAGGCCGAATGCGAAACACGCTTCGCAAGGGGCGAACACCGGGAAGGAGGCAATCTTCATGGCGGAGCTGACCACGGACATCCAGTACCTCAAGGGCATCGGCCCCCAGCGGGCCAAGGCCCTGGGAAAGCTAGGCATCGCCACGCTGCGGGACCTGATCTCCTGGTTCCCCCGGCGCTACGAGGACCGGCGGGAGACCCGGCGCATCGCGGACCTGGTGCCCGGGGAGAGCGCGTGCGTTGCCGCCATGGTGGCCGCCCCGCCCACCACGGCCCACATCCGCAAGGGCATGGACCTGGTGAAGGTTCGGGCCGTGGATGAGACCGGCGTGCTGGACGTGACCTTTTTCAACCAGCTGTGGCTGAAAAACGACCTGGTGGCCGGAGAGACCTATTACTTTTACGGCAAGGCGGAGGGGAATCTGCTGCGCAGGACCATGGCCGGCCCCATTGTGGAGCGAGAGGACCGGCGGGAGGTCACGGGGCGCATCGTGCCCATCTATCCGCTGACGGCGGGGCTGTCCCAGCTGGTGCTCTCCCGCTCCATCCGCCAGGGGCTGGACCAGTGCGCGGACATTCTTCCGGACGTGCTGCCCGACGAGGTGCGCCGGGCCCACCAGCTCTGCCGCATCGGCTACGCCTATGAGAACATCCACTTCCCCGAGAGCGAGGAGGCGCTGTCTCTCGCCCGGCGGCGGCTGGCCTTTGAGGAGCTGTTCCTCTTCACCATCGGCCTTCGCCAGCTGCGCCGGCGGCGGGAGGTGCTGCACGTTCCCCCCTGCGGCGCGGTGGATATGGAGGTCTTTTACGCCGCCCTCCCCTTCTCCCTCACCGGCGCCCAGCGCCGCTGCATCGACGAGGCCCTGGCGGACATGAGCTCCGGCACCCCCATGAACCGCCTGTGCCAGGGGGACGTGGGTTCCGGCAAGACCATGGTGGCCGCCGCCTGCGCCTATTTCGCCGTGAAAAACCGCCGCCAGGCGGCGCTGATGGCCCCCACGGAGATCCTGGCCCAGCAGCACTATGGGGGCCTTGCCCCCCTGCTGGAGCCTCTGGGCGTCCGCTGCGCCCTTTTGACCGGGTCCACCCCCGCCCGGGCCAAGCGGGACATCGGGGCGCGGCTCGCCGCCGGAGAGATCGACTTCATCATTGGCACCCATGCTCTCATCACCGGGAGCGTGGAGTACGCGGACCTGGGTCTGGTCATCACGGACGAGCAGCACCGCTTCGGCGTTGCCCAGCGGACGGCCCTGGCCGCCAAGGGTCTCCATCCCCACACGCTGGTCATGTCCGCCACCCCCATCCCCCGGACGCTGGCGCTGATCCTGTACGGAGATCTGGACGTGTCCGTCATCGACCAGCTGCCCCCCGGCCGCCGGCCCATCGAGACCTACGCCGTGCCGGGAAGCTACCGGCCCCGCATCTACGCCTTTTTGGAAAAGCTCATCGGCCAGGGGCGGCAGGCCTACATCGTCTGCCCCATGGTGGAGGAGAACGACGAGCTGCCCGACGAGCGCAAGGCGGTGACGGAGTACGCAAAGCAGCTCCAGGAGCAGGTGTTCCCCCGCCTGCGGGTCTCCTTTGTCCACGGGCGGATGAAGCCAAAGGAAAAGGACGCGGTGATGGCCGCCTTTGCCGCCGGCGAGGCGGACATCCTGGTATCCACTACCGTCATCGAGGTGGGGGTGGACGTACCCAACGCGGCGGTGATGGTCATTGAAAACGCGGAGCGCTTCGGCCTGTCCCAGCTGCACCAGCTGCGGGGCCGGGTGGGCCGGGGCGGCCACCAGTCCTACTGCATCCTCATCTCCGACAACCAGAGCGAGGAGACCCGGGCGCGGCTGCGGGTCATGACCAGAACGACGGACGGCTTTCGCATCGCGGAGGAGGACCTGCGCCTCCGGGGCCCCGGCGACTTTTTCGGCCAGCGGCAGCACGGCCTGCCGGGTCTGAAGATCGCGGACCTGGGCATCGACACGGCCCTTTTGCGGGAGGCCCAGGAGGCGGCGGAGGATCTGCTTTCCCGGGACCCGGGGCTTATCGCCCACCCCGCCACGGCGGAGCGGGCTGCGGTGCTCCTGCGGCAGAATGAGGACAGCATGAATTGACCCCCAAACGGGAGGCGGCGAAGATGCCGTCTCCCGTTTTTTGACACGCAGGAGACGGCAAGGCCGCCCATACAAAAATTTTCCCCAGATTTTCCAAACTTTAAGATTGCTTTAAGGAACCGGCGATAGACTGCCGCCATACCGATCAGGAACGCCCGAGGGGCGAAAGGAGTGAGCGCATTGGACATTCGATACCGCCACGAGTGGAAGCACGAGATCACCTATCTGGACCTTCTGACCATCCGGGCCCGGCTGCGGGCTGTGATGGAGCCGGACCCCCACGCCGTCGGCGGAAGGTACCTTATCCGCAGCCTCTATTTCGACAATTTGAACGACAAGGCCCTGCGGGAAAAGCTCGACGGGGTGAACCTGCGGGAGAAGTTCCGCATCCGCTACTATAACGGCGACCCCTCCTCCGTCATCCATCTGGAGAAAAAGAGCAAGCGGGGCGGCCTTGGCACCAAGTACTCCGCCCCCCTGACCATGGAGGAGGCCCAGCGCATCGTGGCCGGGGACATCGCGTGGATGATGGACTCCCCCCACTCCCTCATCCGGGAGCTGTACTGCAAGATGCGCTGCCAGGGCCTGCGGCCCAGGACCATCGTGGACTACACCCGGGAGCCCTTCATCTACCGCCCCGGCAACGTTCGCGTCACCTTTGACTACCACATCCGAACCGGCCTGAGCTGTACGGACTTTCTGCGGCCGGACTGTGTCACCGTTCCCGCCGGGGATGCGCCCATTATCTTAGAGGTCAAGTGGGACGACTACCTCCCCTCCATCATCCGGGACGCCGTGCAGACCCCGGGGCGGCGGGTCACCGCCTTTTCCAAGTACGCCCAGTGCCGGATCTACGGCTGAGCGGAGCTGTTTTCCACATTTTTTCATCAATTGCGAAACACGTTTCGCAATCACCCATATTTTCAATCAATAAAAGGAGAAAACGACTATGACCTTCCAAGACATCTTCAAATCCAGCTTCCTGGAAAACGTGGCCGCCGTCAGCGTGCTGGACATGGTGCTGGCCCTGGCCCTGGCCTTTGCCGTGGGCCTCTTCATCTTCTTCATCTACAAAAAGACCTACGCTGGGGTCATGTACTCCTCCAGCTTCGGCGTGACGCTGGTGGCCCTGACCATGATCACGACGCTGGTGATCCTGGCTGTCACGTCCAACGTGGTGCTGTCTTTGGGCATGGTGGGCGCCCTCTCCATCGTCCGGTTCCGCACCGCCATCAAGGAGCCGCTGGACATCGCCTTCCTCTTCTGGGCCATCGCGGCGGGCATCGTGCTGGCGGCGGGACTCATCCCTCTGGCCGTGTTCGGCAGCGTTTTCATCGGCGTGATTTTGCTGATCTTCGCCAACCGCAAGGATAGCTCCAACCCCTACATCGTGGTGCTGCGCTGCAATGGGCACGACAGCGAGTCCGCCGCCGTGGGCTTTTTGACCGAGCACACCCGCCGCTGCACCGTGAAGAGCAAGACCGCCCAGAAGGGCGCCGTGGAGCTGAACCTGGAGGTCCGCCTTCAGGACGACAACACCGACTTTGTCAACGCCCTCTCCGAGCTTCCCGGTGTGGAGAGCGCGGTCCTGGTCAGCTACAACGGGGACTACATGGGATGAGCGCCGATGCGCTTCTCCCCATCCTTCCGGGAAAGAGGTGACCCCACTTGTCAACCCATACGTATTTCGACCGCATCTGCGTGGCCGTTTTGATCCTTGCCCTTCTTGTGACGGTGCTGTTCATGAACGGCCGCTCCCTGGGCATCCAGGTCATGGTGGACGAGGACGCGGAGACCAACTCCGACTCCGTCTACTTCACCGCCCGGGACCAGGACGGAAGCTACAGCGCCGACTCCGCCACCGCCGTCATCACCCTGAATGGTGAGAGCGCCTCCGTCTCCGGCAAGGGCGCCTACGCCTACGACGGCGGCGTGGTCATCACCGGCGGCGGCACCTATGTCCTCTCCGGTACCCTGATTGACGGCACCGTCACCGTGGACGCCTACTCCTCCTCCAAGATCCAGATCGTGCTCAACGGCGTGGACATCACCTGCTCCGACGACGCCTGCATTCGGGTGAACGAGGCCGACAAGGTGTTTTTGACCCTGGCGGAGGGTACGGAGAACACCGTCACCAGCGGCGAGACCTACTCCGAGGCCGCCCTGGCCGACGGCGCGGACGGTGCCATCTTCGCCCATGA
>JAFUGI010000073.1 GCA_017469475.1 Oscillibacter sp.
GGCGCAGGAGACGGCGCCCTCCCCGGAGGAGGCCCTCTTTGGCCCGGAGAGCGGAGGAGGCCCGGCCGCCTTCCACTCCGCTCAGGAGGAGGCCATGCTCTTTTACGAAGATGACGAAGAGAACGACGATTAAAGACGTGGCCGCCCTGGCGGGCGTCAGCCCGGCCACGGTGTCCCGCGTGCTGGACGACCACCCCGACATCAGCCCGGAGACCAAGGCCCGGGTCCGCGCCGCCTGTGCGCAGCTGGACTATGTGCCCAACGCCGCCGCCCGGGGGCTCACCGGCCAGTCCACCCACACCATCGGCCTTTTGGTGACGGACATTTCCAACCCCTACTTTGCCGACATGGCCACCGCCATCGAGACTACGGCGGCGGGGCGGGGCTACCGGGTGCTCTTCAGCAACTCCCGCCGGGACCCCCGCCAGGAGCTGCTGGCCATCGAGAACTTTCTGGCCCGGCAGATCGACGGCATCGTCATCGCCGCCATCTCCCCCGAGACCCAGGCCCGGCACGCCCGGCTGCTGGGGGACCTGCCCTGCGTGTACCTGGGCGTCAACCACAATGAGTCGTGCAGCTACGTCATGGCGGACAACGACGCCGGCGCCTATGCCGCCACCCGCTACCTCCTCTCCCTGGGCCACCGGGACATCCTGTTCCTGGGCGGACGGGAGAGCTCCCGCACCCGGGAGCTGCGGGTGCGGGGCTTCCGCCGGGCGCTGGAGGAGGCAGGCCTTGCGGGGCGGCACATCCCGGCCCCGTCGGACGTTGCGAAGCTGCGCCAGTGGAGCTATGAAAAGGCCCTGGAGCTCTTTTCCGGGCCGCTGCCGGACGCCATTTTCGCCTATTCCGACCTGACCGCGCTGAAGGTGCTGGAGGCGGCGGAGGAGCGGGGCATCCGCATCCCGGAGGACCTGTCCCTCATGGGCTATGACAACATCTCCTTCGGCGCCCTGCCCCGCATCCACCTGACCACCGTGTCCCAGAAGAAATTTTTGCAGGGCCGCACCGCCGTGGAGCGGCTGCTGGAGAAGATCGGCGGCCGGCGGGAGCAGACCGTGGACCTGCTGGAGCCGGAGCTGATGATCCGCTCCACCTGTGCCCCGCCGGGCGGAGGAGACAGAAGATCCGCAAGTGCAAACACAGATGATTGATGAAGGAGGCAGCACCATGCTGAACACCGTGCTTTTTGATATGGGAGGGACCCTGGAGGACATCTGGTACAACGACGAGACCATCACCGACGTGATGGCCAAGGTCCGCGCCGTGCTGGAGCGGGAGGGGCTGGACCCCGCCTGCTCCCAGGAGGAGTTTCGGGAGCGGGTCCTTGCCGGCGTGAAGGACTACAAGCGCTGGAGCGAGGGCAACATGCTGGAGGACAAGCCGGAGAACATCTGGCCCAACTACTACCTCAAGTCCTTCGGCTTCGACCGGGAAAAGCTCCTCCCCATCACCGAGGAGCTGGCCAACCTCTGGGAGATCACCCACTATCACCGGGAGCTGCGCCCCGGCGTCAAGGACATGCTGGAGGGGCTGCGCCGCCGGGGCTACCGCATCGGCGTCATCTCCAACAACGCCTCTCTGTACAACGTCTTCAACGTGCTGGAGGATTACGGCATCCGGGACTACATGGAGGACGTGACGGTGTCCAGCATCACCGGCTACCGCAAGCCCCACCCGGAGATCTTCCGCATCTCCATGCGGCAGATGCGCTGCAAGCCGGAAAACTGCGTCTACGTGGGGGACACCGTTTCCCGGGACATCATCGGCTCCAAGCGGGCGGGCTTCGGCCGGGCCGTGCAGATCTGGTCCCACCTGTCCGCCCAGAAGGACGCGGGGGTGGAGATCGCCCCCAACGAGCGGCCCGACGTGGTGATCCACGGGTTCGACAACTTCCTCAGTTGGCTGGACGGGGAGAATCCCGCCATGGCCCTGGCGTAAGAGGGGGAAGACCCTCCCCTGCCGAAAAGCGAACAGATCTCAGCGGCGTTCCCGGTGCTCCGGGGACGCCGCTTTGCTGTGCCCGGCGGCCCGGGGACGCGGACCTGACCGATGGGCCGGGGCCATTCCATGGGGGGAGTCCCGTCGGTGGGCCGGGGCTCTCGTGATGGGACGGGAGGTCATGGCCCGCATGGTCCTTTCACCGGCGGTCTTTCCGGCCCGGGGCCCCTAATGAGGCAGGAGGCCATGGCGGGAGCGCCCCCACGCTGAGGGGCGGCGCAAAAAAAGTTTGGCTCTCAAAAATTTTTTGTAAAAAATTTTGTTTTCCCGGTTGAATATTTCCCACAACATGGTATACTCAAATTAGAGCTTGGCAGATTTCACAAAGCATCCGCAGAAAAAATCGAAAAAATTGGAGGAGTATGCTATGAAATACGGAAGGACCTACAATTTCTCCGCCGGCCCCGCCATGATGCCGGAGCCGGTGCTGGAGGAGATCGCCGCCGAGATGATGAACTATCGGGGCAGCGGTATGTGCGTCATGGAGATGAGCCACCGCTCCAAGGTGTTCCAGCAGATCCGGGACGAGGCGGAGGCGGACCTCCGCAAGCTCATGAACATTCCGGACAACTACAAGGTCCTCTTCATCCAGGGCGGCGGCACCGTGCAGTTTGCCATGGTCCCCATGAACCTGATGAAAAACGGCGTGGCCTGCTACATCGAGACCGGCGCCTGGAGCAAGAAGGCCATCGCCGAGGCCAAGAAGTACGGCGAGGTGAAGATCGTGGCCTCGTCCAAGGACAAGAACTTCTCCTACATTCCGGACTGCTCCGATCTGGACATCCCGGAAGAGGCGGACTACGTCTACATCTGCGAGAACGAGACCATCAACGGCACCACCTTCTTCGACCTGCCCAACCCCAAGGGGAAGATCCTGGTGACGGACCAGTCCTCCATGTTCCTCTCCCGCCCCTGCGACGTGAGCAAGTACGGCCTCATCTGGGCCGGCGTGCAGAAGAACGTGGGCCCCGCCGGCATGGCGGTGGTCATCATCCGGGAGGACCTGATCCGGGACGATCTGGACCCCAAGGTCCCCACCTACCTGAGCTATAAGACCCACGCCGACAGCGACTCCCTGTACAACACCCCCAACTGCTGGGCCATCTACTGCTGCGGCAAGGTCTTCAAGTACCTTCTGGACATGGGCGGCCTGGAGGCCATGGACCGGCGCAACCGGGATAAGGCCCAGCTGCTGTATGACTTCCTGGACGAGAGCAAGTTCTTCACCGGCGCCGTGGAGAAGAAGGACCGCTCCCTTATGAACGTGCCCTTCGTGACCCCCAGCAAGGAGCAGGACGCCGACGTGGTGGCCGCCTCCAAGGCGGCGGGCTTCGATAATCTCAAGGGCCACAAGAGCGTGGGCGGCCTGCGGGCCTCCATCTACAACGCCATGCCCAAGGAGGGCGTGGAGGCTCTGGTGGAGTTTTTGAAGAAATACGAGGCCGAACACGCCTGACGATGCCGGGAGGGGCGATCCCCTCCCCTGCCCCGCCCGTTGATGCGGCGCGGGATCTCCTCCCGCCGGGAAGGCGGGCCCTCCGGGGCCGGAACCCCGGACTCTCCCCTGTGCGCCTGTCCCCCAACAGGCGCGGTACCGTGCGGCAAGACGCCCCTGGGGTGCGTCAGAGCAAGCTGAAAGGGGATTTTTATCATGTCATTACGAGTTTTGGTCACAGACGGAATGGACGCAGGCGCCATGGCGCAGCTGCGGCAGGACGGATATGAAGTGGTGGAGCAGTTCTATGAGCCGGACGCCCTGGGCGCGGCTCTGCGGGATTTTGACGCCGTCATCATCCGCTCCGCCACCAAGATCAAGGAGCCGCAGATCGACGCGGCAAAGGACAGCAGGCTCAAGCTCATCATCCGGGCCGGCGTCGGCGTGGACAACATCGCCGTCAAGTACGCCGAGGCGGCCGGCATCACGGTCCGCAACACGCCCCGTGCCTCCTCCAACGCGGTGGCGGAGCTGGCCATGGCCCTGCTGTTCTCCTGTGCGCGGAACATCTCCATCGCAGGTCACACCATGCGGGAGGGCAAGTGGGAGAAGAAGGCCTATTCCAAGGGCTTCGAGCTTGCCGGAAAGACCCTGGGCGTCATCGGCTACGGCCGCATCGGCCAGCTGGTGGGCGCCAAGGCCCAGGCGCTGGGGATGCGCGTCCTCTCCGTGGTCCACCGCAACAAGCCCGAGGGGGTGGAGAGCGAGAGCATGCGCTTTGTGAGCATGGACGAGCTGCTCGCCCAGTCCGACGTCATCTGCCTGTGCGCCCCCGCCGGGGAAAAGCCCCTGGTGGACGCGCAGAGCATCGAGAAGATGCGCGACGGCGTGGTCATCATCAACGTCTCCCGGGGCGCCAACGTGGACGAGGGGGCCCTGCTGGAGGCCCTGAACGCCGGCAAGGTGCGCGCCGCGGGGCTGGACGTGTGGCTGAGCGAGAAGGACCCCAACTGGGCCCTGGCCCAGCACCCGGCGGTCTCCTGCACGCCCCACATCGGCGCGGGCACCAAGGAGGCCCAAAAGCGCATCGGCGCGGAGCTGGTGGACATCGTGGAGCATTTCGGGACCTGACCCATCGGTCCCCGGCATGTCTTCCGTCCGGCGGAGCGGCTGGCCAAGCGGCCGCCTTCGCCGGAGCAGGCCGGGGACAGACATTGAAAAGAAGAGCGCCCCTGCTGCGGAGGGGGCGCTCTTCTTGTGCGCTGAAAGATATGTTGTGAGGCGCTTGGCAAGGCGAACGGCGCCTTGCGCACCGCCCGGCAGGGCGTTGTTCCCTTACAGCTGCTTGACCGTGTCGTACACCACCAGGCCAAAGGTGATGAAGGCCAGGGCCCACATGGCGTAGTGGGCGGCGGTGGCGTTGATGAGGGACACGGCCAGGGCCGCTATGGACAAGGCGCAGGCCGCGTAGACCTGGGTGCGGTCCGCCTTGGGCGGCAGGAGCTTGCCGCTGTGCAACAGCAGCACGGCGGCGGCCAGGGCCGCGATGCATACCACCACGGCGGCCCGGATCCAGATGCCGTAGCTCAGGTTGTACCCCGTCCGGCGGCACACCCACGCGGCCACCAGGGAAAGGCCCAGCGCCGTCAAAGACAGGGCGCAGGGGCGGTCGTACAGCCCCCAGGCAAGGCCCAGGGCTACCGCCACCGGCACCAGCACCAAAAGCAGGGTCAAGACCGACCAGTTCAGCCGGGTCAGAAAGCTGGCCGCGGCCACGAACACGCCGCCGATCAGGACGCAGAGGCCCAAAAAGCGCTGCGTTCGATCCTGCCGGCGCAGCAGGGCAAAGATCAGTCCCGCCGCCGCCGCGGCCACGCCGATCCAGCCCAGCACGATCAAATACCCGTCCCACGCCACCACCTGGCGCAGCGTGCCGTTGGTGTAGAACCGGCGGATGATGAGCAGATACAGCTCGGCCACGCAGCCGGCCAGGAAAAATTTCATGGGGCCGGTCATCACGTCGCCCTTCCGGGCGGAGCCGGAACCGTTGTTTTTCGGCATATATCCAAAACCTCCGAGGGAAGTATCTCCCGTTTTTTCGGCGGCAGACGCCGCTTGCCAAAGTAGTATAGCAGACTTTGCCGCACTTTGCAAGCGCACGACTTCCATTTGCGGCCATTTTTCGCCGCCGGCGGGAGCGTAGCGGCAAAGGCGGCGGCGGAGCGCCGTTTTCCCTGTTGAGGATCCCGAAAAACTGTGGTATAATCAACGCAAACTTATGCGGCTATGCCGCATAAGTGCGCCAAGCGCGGTTTTTGCAAAGCAAAAACTCTGCGTTGTATTGCACCATCAAATTTTGGCGCCCCTGGGCGCGGTGCGGCAAAGCCGCACCGCCGGGTACTGTGTACCCGGAAAATTTGTGGTATAATCAACGCAACGCCCATCAACACCCCAACGGAGGAACACTATGCACGCAAAACGCGCCCTTTCCGCTCTCCTGGCCGTCGCCCTGGCGGCCCTGCTCCCCGGCTGCGGCTGGAAGACCGAGGACCCGGCCAAGGCCCGGGAGAGCTTGCAGATCATTGCCATGGACACGGTGATGACCGTGTCAGCTTACGGCGACCACTCCACCCGGGCGGCCTACGCCTGCGACGAGGAGATCCGCCGGCTGGACAAGCTCCTCTCCCGAACGGACGAGAAGAGCGCCGTCAGCGCCCTGAACGAGGCGGGCCATATCGAGGGAGAGGCGGAGCTTAGCGCCCTGGTCCGCGCCGCCCAGCAGTATGCCGCCGCCACCGGCGGCGCCTTTGACGTGACCATCGCCCCGGTGGCCTCCGCCTGGGGCTTCGCGGAATCCGATTTCCGGGTGCCCTCCCAGGCGGAGCTGGACGCCCTGCTTCCCTATGTGGGCACGGAGCACGTCCATGTGGCGGGGGACGACATCGCCATGGATGGCGGCACCCAGATCGACCTGGGCGGCATCGCCAAGGGGTACGCGTCGGACCGCATCGCGGACATCTTTTTGGAAAATGAGGCCCCCCGGGGCATGGCCTCCCTGGGAGGAAACGTGCTGGCCTGGGGTGACCGACCGGACGAGACGCCCTGGCGGGTGGCGGTGGAGAACCCCCAAAACCCCGGGGAGGAGCCCTACGCCGCCCTGCTGCTGCTGCGGGACGCCTACGCCGTGACCTCCGGCGGCTACCAGCGCTACTTTGAAGAGGACGGCGTGGTGTATCAGCACATCTTAGACCCCGAGACCGGCTATCCCGCCCGCAGCGGCCTGACCTCTGTGACGGTGGTGGCCCCCTGCGACCGGGACCGCCCGGCGGGCACGCCGGGAAACGGCACCATGTGCGACGCCCTCTCCACGGCCCTGTTCGTCCTGGGGGAGGAGGCGGCGCTGGACCTCTGGCGCCGGAGCGACTGGGACTTCGACCTGCTCCTCATCACCGAGGACGGCCGGGTGGTGGCCACGGAGGGCCTGGTGGGAGCGCTGGAGGCATTTGAGAACAATGGATACCGCTATGAGACCGTTTCCAAGGCTGCGGCCTAACCTGTTCGACGCCCTGGTGGCGCTGGCCGTGCTGGCCCTGGCCGCCGCCGTGTGGGCGCCGCTGCGCCGCGGCGGCGAGACGGAGGCCCTGACCGCCGTGGTGTACATCGACGGGGAGGAGGCGGACCGCTGGGCCCTCGCCTCCCTGGGGCCGGACACCCACCGCCGCTACAGCGGCGGCGGCTACACCGTGGAGGTGTGCTGCCGGCCCGGCGGAGAGTAGGGCGTGCAGGTGGTGTGGGCGGACTGCCCCA
>JAFUGI010000074.1 GCA_017469475.1 Oscillibacter sp.
CGGCGTCCTTCGGTACTGCACCGGGCCTGTCCGATCCCGGCGGCACGGCATTGAAAGCACATCGCTGCGAAGAGGCGGCCGCGTGGTACAATAGCCGTTTTCCGGCTTTCGCCGGGCGGTCAGGCCCCGGCGCTCTCCAGCAGTGTCTGGCGCAGCAGACGGGCCGGGGCGGTGAGGCTGGTGCGCGTGTCCTGCACCAGGCAGATGCTGCGCGGCGGGATGGGCTCCGCCAGGGGCAGAGCCGCCACCGTGCCGGCGGCCAGGGCCGGCCGGGCAAAGGACTCCGGCAAAAAGCCCACGCCCAGACCGTGCTCCACCATGGGGAGCAGCAGGTCCGCGGTGTCCACCTCCATGTCCGGGTCGAAGACCAGGCCCCGGCGACGGTAGAGGGCGCTGTAAAAGGCGAAGGTGGCGGTGCTGCGGGAGAGGCTGATGAGGGGATACCGCTCCAGCTCCTCCAGGGCCAGGGGCCCTCGGTCCGGCGGCACCAGACCCGGCGCGGCGATGAGAACATCCCGCAGGGATGTCAGGTCCGTCCGCCGGAAGGGGGGCTGGAGGGGCTCCTCCGCCATGGTCACCACGGCAAAGTCGATCTGCCCCCGCCGCAGGGCGTGGAGGGCCTGGGGAGCGGAGCTGTTTCGGATCTTGAGCCGCACCTCCGGATAGGCGCGGTGGAACCGGCCCAGCACCGGCAGCAAGAAGCCGTGGAGCGCCGAGGCGCTGGCACCCACGTGGACGCTGCCGCCCCGCAGGGCGCCGCCCGGGGCGAACAGCTCCTCTCCCAGCCGCAGCTCCTCAAAGGCTGCCGCCACGTGGGCGTACAGCCGCTCCCCCTCCTCCGTCAGCGTGACGCCCCGGTTGGAGCGGAGCATCAGCCGGCAGCCCAGCTCCCGCTCCAGGCTGCGGAGGATGCGGGTCATGTTGGGCTGGCTGGTCTGCAGGGCGGCGGCCGCCTGGGTCAGGTTCTGGTATTTGGCCGCGTAGTAAAAGCAGCGGTAGTATTCATAGCGGACGGCCATGGTCAGCGCCTTCTTTCATCAGAATTTGATATGATAAAGATAGCAACAATATATTTTTCTTCTCTTCCAAACAGGAGTATACTGGAACTCTGCGAAAAACGCAAGGGGCGCCGTTGCGCCCGGGAAGCGAGGAAATCATGGAGAGAGATCTGACCACAGGGGAGCCCCGGACGGTGCTCTGGCAGTTCTGCCTGCCCCTGTTCGGGAGCATCGTGTTCCAGCAGCTCTACAACATTGCCGACAGTCTGGTGGCCGGCAAATTCGTGGGGGAGAATGCCTTGGCCGCCGTGGGCAACAGCTACGAGATCACGCTGATCTTCATCGCCTTTGCCTTTGGGTGCAACATCGGCTGCTCGGTGGTGGTGTCTCAGCTCTTCGGGGCCCGGCGCCTGGCCGACATGAAGACCGCCGTCCGCACCGCCATGATCGCCAGCGCCGTGGTCTGCGCCGCGCTGATGGCGGTGGGCGCCGCCTGGGGGCCGGCGCTGCTGCGGGCCATCCACACGCCGGAGGAGGTCATGGCGGACTCGGCGCTGTATCTGCGCATCTACGTGTGGGGACTGCCCTTCGTGTTCTTCTACAACGTGGCCACCGGCATCTTCTCCGCCCTGGGGGATTCCAGAACGCCCTTCCTCTTCCTGGCCTGCTCCTCCACCGGCAACATCCTGGCGGACATCCTGTTCGTCACCGCCTTTAAGATGGGGGTGGCGGGCGTTGCCTGGGCCACCTTCCTCTGCCAGGGCATCAGCTGCCTTCTTGCGGTGGCGGTGGTCTTCGCCCGGCTGGAGCGCATGCCGTCGGAGGGGACGGTGGCGTGGTTCTCCTGGCCCCTCTTCCGCAAGTTCGCCCTCATCGCCGTGCCCAGTATGCTCCAGCAGAGCTTCATCTCCGTGGGCAACATCCTGATCCAGGGCGTCATCAACGGCTACGGCACCGGCGTCATGGCCGGGTACTCCGCTGCCGTCAAGCTGAACAACCTGGTCATCACCTCCTTCACGACGCTGGGCAACGGCGTTTCCAACTACGCCGCCCAGAACCTGGGCGCCGGCCGGCTGGACAGGATCGCCGCCGGGTTCCGGGCCGGGGTGCGGATGGTGTGGACGCTGTGCGTGCCCATGGCGGCGCTGTACCTTCTGGCCGGGGGCGCCCTGGTGGGCTTTTTCATCGACCGGCCCACGCAGACCGCCATCTCCACCGGCGTGCAGTTTCTGCGCATCCTGGCGCCGTTCTACTTCGTGGTCTCCACCAAGCTGGTGGCGGACGGCATCCTCCGGGGCACCAGCCGTATGGGCCAGTTCGTGGCCGCCACCTTCACGGACCTCATTTTGCGGGTGGTGCTGGCCTATGCCCTCTCCGCCGCCATGGGGAAGCCCCTGGGTATCTGGTGCGCCTGGCCCATCGGCTGGTGCGTGGCCACGGCCATCTCCCTCTTCTGCTACAGCCGGGGTCCCTGGCGCGCCGGGCAGCCGGCCCGGACCTGAAAGCCGGACGACCGCGGAGCCGAGAAGCCAATAGGAATCGTTTTTGCCGGGGCGCTGCCCCGGCAAAAACGGTTTTCAGGCGGGCAAAGCGAGTTCTCGCACCGGCCTTGTGGGCACGCTTCCCGGACCCACGGTTCGGTTTTTCTTGCTATTTGGGGCCCATCTGCCGTATAGTATTGAGGATAGCAGACAAGGACCCCGGTCCGCGGCGCGGGCCACAAGAAACGGAGCACAGCATGAAGCAAGCACATACCAACGGCGGACGGCGGGCATCCCCGGGACGGGGACGGCTCTCCGCCGCGCTGTTTCCCCTGCTGGCGGGCCTTTCCGTGTGGGCGGCGGCCACCGCCCGGTGGGAGGCACGCCACTGGGACAATTTGAAGATGAACGAGGTGGTCAACCAGCTCTCCACCCCGGTGGAGGGCACGGGCAGCGCCATTTTGGGGGAGTTC
>JAFUGI010000075.1 GCA_017469475.1 Oscillibacter sp.
GGTGGGCTCGTCCAGCAGCAGGATGTCCGTATCTTCCAGGATGAGCCGACCCAGGTTCACCCGGGTCTTCTCCCCGCCGGAGAGACTGTCAAACAGCTGCGAGCGCTGGGCAGGCGGGATGGAAAGGCCGTTTGCGATCTTATTCACCGCCACATCCGTATCGTAGCCGCCGAACTGCTCGAACCGCTCCGAAAGAGCGCCATAGCGTCGGAGGATGGCGGGATCGTTCTCCCCCGCCGCCATCCGCGCCTCCAGCGCCTCCATCTCCGACGCCAGCGTCTGGAGCCGGGAGAAAGCGGAGCGCAGCACATCCTCCACCGTGAAGTCAGGCGGGTACACCGGGATCTGGGAGATTAGTCCCACCCGGCGGCCCTGGCCGATCACCACGGAGCCGGAATCATAGTCCAGTTCCCCGGTGAGGATCTTGAAGAGCGTGGACTTGCCGGCGCCGTTGCGGCCCAGCAGTCCCACCCGCTCACCCTGGTCGATCTGGAAGGTGACGCCATCCAGCACACTGCGGCCCACCTCGAAGGATTTGACCAGGTCTTTTACCTGTATCTCGATCATGAATCTACCTGTAGGTTTCCAGTAATTGTTCCACCAGCACGTCAAAGTGCATGGCGTGGGACGCCTTGACCAGCATGGCGGTGCCGCTTTGCAGCTGCTGGCGCAGCTCCGCCAAGGCCTCCTCCTTGGTGGCAAAGTGATAGACCTCGCCGCCGTTGTCCGACGCGCCGTCCGCGATGCGGGCGGCCTTTTCCCCGATGGCCGCCACAAAGTCGATGCCCAGCATGGCGGCCAGAGCCCCCACGTTGTAGTGGGCCTGGCCGGTGAGCTCGCCCAGCTCTCCCATGTCCCCCAGGACCGCCACCCGGCGCTCGCAGGCGGTCTTGGCCAGCACCTCCAGCGCGGCCGTGACGGATTGGGGATTGGCGTTGTAGCAGTCGTCCAGCAGGATGCGGCCCTGTGGCAGGCGCACCACCCGCATCCGGGAGCCGGAGGGCGTATAGGCCGCCGCGCCGCGGACGATCTCCTCCCGGGAAAGGCCCAGCTCCTCCCCCACCGCAACAGCGATGGCGGCGGAGTAGGCCATGTGCTCGCCGGGGGCGGGAATGGCCAGCGGATAGGCGTCCCGCTCCGTCACCACGGTGCAGGTGATGCCCTCCACGCCCCGGTCGACAAGGTCCGTGATGCGGGCGCCGCAATGCTCCGAATGGCCGCAGCGCACCGTCCGGAAGGGGGGCTCTACGGTATTGAGCAGCGGGTCGTCCCCATTGAGGACGGCCAGCCCCCCCTCTCTCAGGTGGTCGAAGATCTCGCACTTGGCCTGCAAGATCCCCTCCCGGCTTCCCAGAAACTCGATATGGGCGTCTCCGATGTTGGAGATCACCGCGATGTCCGGCCGCACCATGCGGCCCAGGTATTCGATCTCGCCGAAGTGGTTCATGCCGGTCTCGATGACCGCCGCCTGATGCTCCGGCCCCAGGCCCAGCAGCGTCAGGGGCGTGCCGATGTCGTTGTTGAAATTCTCCGGCGTTTTCAGCACCCGGAGCTTCGCCCCCAGCACGGCGGAGAGCATCTCCTTGGTGGTGGTCTTCCCCACGCTGCCGGTCACCTGGATGAAGGGGATGGGAAACTTCTCCCGGTAGGCAGAGGCCAGATCCCCCAGGGCAAGGCGGGTGTCTTGGACCTGGATGTAGCACTTGTCCGGCCGGAGCGTCTCCGGCAGGCGGGCGCAGAAGCAGCCCGCCGCCCCGGCATCCAGGGCACTGTCGATGAAATCATGGCCATCGAACCGCTCTCCCACCCAGGGGAGAAACAGGCACCCCGGCGTGATGGCCCGGCTGTCCGTACACACTGCCGTGATGAGCGGACTCTCCTCCCTGGGGTCCAACCACACGCCGCCGACGGCGGCGGCGATCTCAGGAATCGTCATGGGCTGCATGGCTCAACCTCTCCTCTTTAAAACATAGGACCGGCGCACGATCTCCTCGCACAGCTGGTTGTAAGTCAGGCCGACGGCGGCGGCCTCCTTGGGCACCAGGCTCGCGGCGGTCATGCCCGGCAGGGAGTTGATCTCCAGGCACCAGAAGCGCCCCTCCCCGTCCAGCAGAAAGTCCGTGCGGGAATAGACCTCCAGTCCCAGCGTCCGGTGCAGAAGCAGGGCCAGACGCCCCGCCTCCGCCTGCTGCTCCGGCGTGATGGGCGCGGGACACAGCTCCCGGGCGCCGCCGGCCTGGTACTTGGCGGCATAGTCAAAGTCCTTCTCGGCAGGCAAGATCTCCACCGCGGGCAGCGCCCGGTCTCCCAGGACGCCTACCGTCAGCTCCCGGCCGTAGATCCGCTCCTCCACCAGCACCTCTCCACCGTAGGGCAGGACCTGACGCAGGGCCTGGCGCAGCGCCGCTCGGTCCTCCGGCAAAAAGACGCCCAGGGAGGACCCGCCGGTGGTGGTCTTGACCACGCAGGGCATGGGGAGTGTGTCGGCAAGGCCGTCGATCTCCCCCTCCGTGTAATGAAGCAGCTGCCACCTGGGGGTGGGGATGCCCGCGGAATCCATCATCCGCTTGGTCATGGCCTTGTCCATGGCAAGACCGGAGGCGAGATAGCCGCCGCCGGTATAGCGGATGCCCAGAAGATCAAAGGCAGCCTGGACCCGGCCATCCTCCCCGTCCCGGCCATGGAGGCCCAGAAACACGATGTCCGAAAGGGCGCACAGCTCCAGCACGTGGGGCCCGAAGAGCCGCTCGCTCTGGTCGGCGCGGCTTTTGCGCACCGCCTCCAGATCCGGGGCCTGGACCGCGATCGCCGCGTCGGGGCACAGGCCGTCCGCCGCGTCGAACAACGTCTCCAGCTCCTGGGGCACGGTCTCCAGCCCCAGATAGAGGTCCACCAGAATGGCCCGGTGCCCGTTTTCCCGCAGCGCCCGGCACACGGAGGTGCCCGTTACCAGGGAGACCGCCCGCTCTGAGGAAAGGCCCCCCGCCAATACCACGATCTTCATCACAATCGACCCTCTCTCATGCCCGGCGCCCACGGCGCCCGCACGGAATTCCGCCGGCGCCCGTTTGATGCGGGGCATGCCGACATCCGCTGCCGGCGGCGCGTGACGCGGTCCCGGCAAACGAACGGAAAAAGCGCAATGGCCGCAAGGCGGTCATTGTATCCTATGTAATCTAAAATAGTTTAGCACAAACCACCGGCGAATACAACCAGAAAATCCGACACCGGCAAAAGGCGAAAAAATCCCACGGTCCCCTGCGGATGCGCAGAAGGCCGTGGGTCGGTCGTTATTTCCTTCAGCTGAAAAGCCCGGCGCTCTCCCCATCCGCCAGAACAGAGCGGGCCGCGGAGAGGATGAGGGCCGCGTCCGCACGGGTCAGGGGCCGCTCCATGGTCATGCTCCCGAAGCTCCCCACGGACAAGACCCGCGCCGCCTCCAGGTTCCCCACCGCCTGGGCGGCCCAGGAGGAGGCCATCTCCCGGTCCCCATACCACACGTCCAGATCCACATCGTTCAGGTCCAGCCCCCGGTCCAAAATGGCCGCGGCCTGGTTGAAGGTGATAGGCGCCTCCCCCAGAAAGGCCGCCCCCTGGGGCGTGGCCTTGCCCCGGACCAGTCCCGCCGAGACGCCGGATGCGGCGTAGGCCTTGGCCCAGGTGGGGATGGCCTCGTCGTCACAAAAGCCGGTCATGGTAACGGCGCTGGCCGGGATGCCCAGGGTCTCCATGGCCATGGCCAAAAACTCCTGCCGGCTGACGGGGCGCTCCGGCTCAAAGCGGTACTTTCCGCCGATCCGGTCCCCGGTGAAGATGCCGGCCTCCGCCAGGTCCTGGGCGGCAAAGGCGGCGTCGTTTCCCGCCATGTCCTCAGAGGAGACGCCGGAGCGGGTCTTTTCGATGCGCACCGACACCGCGGCCGGGCGGGAGGTGCGCCCCTGGGCGTCCGTCGCCGTGTAGGTGAAATGGTCGTTGCCGGTGAGTCCCTCATCCGGCGCGTAGGTGAAGGCGTCCCCCTCGATGACCACCGTGCCCTTGCGGGGCGCCTGAGCCAAGGAGAAGGTCAGTTCCTCCCCACCCTGGGCCAGGAACCGCGCCCGGTACGGGATGCCCCGATAGGTGCGGATCTCCAGTTCCCGGACCGTGGGCGCCCCCTCCTCCACAGTGTCCTTTTTGCCGAACAGCGCCTGGGCGCTGCCCGTCAGTACCAGCACTGCCGCCAGCGCCAGCGCGGCGGCCTGTTTGCTCTTGTTCAACTCTTCCATCCTCCTGTCTGCCTGGGATGGGACCATGGCCCCTCCCGATTCCAGGAGTAGTGTTTTCGAAGCGGCGGGAATTATGCAAGGACCCGCCGGCGGACCGCAAAACGGCCTGCCGGCGGGCAAAACGCATTCCTCATAGGGGCTTTCGGTGCCGGCGGACCGCGATCGAGCGCTTTTTGATGCCGGACACCACGCCCATGGCGGCAAAGAGAGTCAGAAGGGACGAGCCGCCATAGCTGAAAAAGGGCAGGGTGATGCCGATGACCGGCATCACGTAGAGGCACATGCCGATGTTGATGACCGTCTGAAAGATCAGCATCCCCGCCATGCCCACGCACACGTAGCGGTGGAAGGGGGTGGAGGCGTTTTTCGCGATGAGCAGCACCCGGAAGATGATGGCCGCCAGCAGCACCATCACCACCAGGCACCCCACAAGGCCCAATTCCTCGGCGCACACGGCGAAGATGAAGTCCGTGTGCCGCTCCGGCAGGGAGTATCCCGAGGCGCTCTGGGTCTGGGTCCCGTGGAGATACCCCTGGCCGAACACGCCGCCGGAGCCGATGGCCAGCATGCTCCGGCTCTGGTGCCAGCCCTTTCCCAGCGGGTCGTAGTCATGGTCAAAGAGGACCCGAAAGCGCGCCTTTTGATACTCCGGCACCAATCCCAGCGTCCAGGCCGCCGCCCCCGCGCCCCCCAGAGCCGCAAAAAGCAATGCGAACCACCGCAGGGCAAAGCCCGCCGCGAAGGCCATGCACAAAAAGATGAAGAAAAAGACCAGGGCGTTGCCCATATCCCCGGAGATGACCACGTACAGCCCCATCAGTCCCAGGGCGTGGGCCGCCACCACCAGGGCGGAGGAAAAGGAGCGCAGGTCTTGTCTCTCCTCCCGCAGCCACTCCAGCTGCCGGGCCAGCAGCAGGATGAAGGTGACCTTCACCACCTCCGCCGGGCCGATGTTGAAGGGGATGCCCGGGATCTGGAGCCAGGCGTTGTTTCCCACCTGCTCCGCCCCCACGCCCAGGGGCGTCAGCAGCAGCAAAATGAGGCCCACGTTGAAGGCGGCGACCCACCGCCACCGCTTCACCAGGCTCTCCAGGTCCACTCGGGACATGAGTACGTAGGCAAGGATGCCAAGGCCCAGCGCCGCCGTCTGCACCACCACGCTGCGGTTGCTGCCCCGGTAGCGGGTGGCGCTGAAGATCAGGGCGATGCCGTACAGGCTGGAGGCGCAGCAAAGCCCCAGCAGGACAAGATCTGCCTGCTGGAAAGAGTCGATCAAAAGGGCCTTCAGCCGGTTTATGGTCGCCGCCTCCTCTCCTGCGCCATGGTACGCCGCAGATGGCTATAGTGTACCACAAGAAAAAAGATGGGTAAAGGAGCAAAATTTGTTTTTACACCCGGCATGGGATGTGGTATAATCAACGCGGCTATCAGCAGAGGATGCCGGAAGGGCGGTGGACGCATGGAATACCTCTCCCGCAGCGAGGCGGAGACGGAGGCGCTGGGAGCGCGTCTTGCCGCCGTGCTCTCCCCCGGGACCGTGGTGGCCTATCGGGGCGGGCTTGGCATGGGCAAGACCGCCTTTACCCGAGGCCTTGCCCGGGGCCTGGGCTTTTCCGGCCGGGTGACCAGCCCCACCTTCACCATCGTCAACGAGTACGAGGGCGGGCGGCTCCCCCTGTTCCACTTTGATATGTACCGGCTGGCGGGGGCCGACGACCTCTTCGACATCGGCTGGGAGGAGTATTTGGACCGGGGCGGCGTGTGCGCCGTGGAGTGGAGCGAGCAGGCGGAGGAGGCCCTTCCCCCCGGCTCCGTTCTGGTGTCCATCGCCCGGGCCGAGGGCGCGGAAAACGGGCGCATCATCACCATCGAAGGAGCAACGCTGCCATGAAGATCCTGGCTTTGGAAACATCCGCCAAGGCGGTGTCCGCCGCCATTGCGGAAAACGGGCGCATCCTCGCTTACGGGTATCAGGATACGGGGCTGACCCACAGCCGCACCCTGATGCCCATTGTGGAGCATATCCTGAAAAACGCGGATCTGACCATGCGGGATGTGGACGCCGTGGCCGCGGCCGCAGGGCCCGGGTCCTTTACCGGCATCCGCATCGGCGTCTCCGCTGCCAAGGGGCTGGCCGTGGGAGCGGACAAGCCCGCCATCGCCGTTTCGACCCTCTCCGCCATGGCCCGGAACCTGACCCTTTGGGAGGGGCTCATCGTCTGCGCCATGGACGCCCGCCGCAGCCAGATCTACAACGCCCTCTTCCGCTGTGAGGGCGGCGTTTTGACCCGGCTGACGCCGGACCGGGCCGTGGGACTGGAGGACCTTTCCCAGGAGCTGCGGCAGGAGCGGTCGCCCATTGCCGTGGTGGGAGACGGCGGCGCCATGACGGCGGAGTTTTTATGTCGGGCGGACATCCCCTGCCGCCTGGCCCCTCCCCAGCTGGTGATGCAGAGCGCCGCGTCTGTCGCCCTGGAGGCGGAGGCGCTGGCCCAGGCGGGGCACCTGCTCCGCCCTCAGGAGCTGTTGCCGGTGTATCTCCGCCCGCCCCAGGCGGAGCGGCTGCGCCGGCAGAGCTGAGATCGTGAGTTCCGGGCCGGGGGCCCAACGGAGATATTATGAGATGAAGGAGCGTTTTTTATGAGCGGCAAGGTACACGTCATGGACCATCCCCTGGTGGCCCACAAGCTGACCATCCTGCGGGACAAGAACACCAGCGTCAAGGACTTCCGGGAGATCGTTTCGGAGATCGGGATGCTCATCACCTATGAGGCCACCCGGGACCTGCCCCTGACCACCAAGGAGATCGAGACCCCCATCTGCAAGGCCACGGTCCCCACCCTCAAGGGCAAGAAGTTCGCCGTGGTGCCCATTCTGCGGGCGGGCCTCGGGCTTGTGGACGGCGTGCTGCGCATGGTGCCCTCCGCCCGGGTGGGCCACATCGGCATGTTCCGGGATGAGGAGACGCTGGAGCCCCATGTCTACTTCTGCAAGATGCCCAAGGACGTGGCGGACCGGGACATCCTGATCGTGGACCCCATGCTGGCCACCGGCGGCAGCGCCGAGGCCGCCATCTCCGAGATGAAGAAGCGGGGCTGCTCCAACATCAAGCTCATGGTGCTGCTGGCCGCGCCGGAGGGCATCGAGCTCATCCAGAAGGCCCACCCGGACGTGGACATCTTCTGCGGCGCCGTGGATGACCATCTCAATGAGCACGGCTACATCGTCCCCGGCCTCGGCGACGCCGGCGACCGCATTTTCGGCACCAAATAAGACACGCAACTGCCCTTTGAACGCAGCACAGGCCGGCCCCACGGGACCGGCCTGTGTCGTTGTTTCCTTTTGCAAATAAAGGGGGTACGCTCCCTGCGCACAGTCCCCTTCGGAGGACGTATCCGCCAGAGCGGGGACCACCGGCTGGGAGTTCAATAGACCTGGGTGTAGATGCCCACCCAATGGAGGGCGGCGGCCGCCAGCACGAAGAGGTGCCAGACACAGTGGTCGTATTTCCGCTGGCGGGCGAAGGGGATCATCCCCGCCGTGTAGACCACGCCGCCCAGGAGGATGAACCACAGCAGCGTCCGGGCGTGGCGGTAAAACTCCGGCAAAAAGGCAAGGCCGCTCCACCCCAGAAGGAAGAACAGGGTAAACATTAGCCCCCGCCACTTCCCCGGCCCAAAGGCCAGCACCAGCGAAACGCCGAAGAGGATCACGCCCCACTGGACGCAAAAGAGGGTGATGCCCAACGTTCCGCCCAGGTAGACCAGCAGAATGGGGGCAAACGTCCCGCCGATGAGGAAATAGATGGAGGTATAGTCGAACCGGCGGCACACCCGCTTGGCCCGAGACCCGGTGGGCATGGCGTGATACACGCAGCTCATCAGCATCATGAAGATCATGCTCACCCCGTAGACCAGGGCGGCAAGGCGCTCCAGCGCCGTTTCGGACCGTGCCAGCAGCGCCGCCATGGCCGCCGCCGCCAGCAGCGCACCCGCGCCGTGGCTCACGGCGTTGAAGGTCTCCTCCACTGCGCTGAGCCGGGGCGGCTCGTTCCGGGAGCGGACCAGCTCCCGCCGCTGCTCCCGCCGCAGTCTCCTCTCCATACGCACCGCCTCCATTGGGGCGCCTCCTCTCTTTGATGTTGTAAAACCGTGTTATATGGTTTATAAAACTATATTACACGATATTAAAAAGACTTGCAAGAGTGATCCCGCAAAAATATGGAGAATATTCGCCCCGTTTCTGGTGAAACTGCACAAATACCATCTGTCGATTTTGGAGGTTCCCTCCTTGCAATTCTTCCCGGAGCGGGGTAAAATAAAACTACAAGCAAGGCTGATAGCTGTAACGGAGTGCTGCGCGCACGGGCTGACACCTATCTCCCTTTGCGCGGATGGGTGTTTCAAACCAAGGCCGGTTTGAGACGCCCTTTCTTTATGGGGATACCATCCAGTCTTTGGAGATAAGGAGGAATTGGTTATGATCCTGTTGGCAAACGGCAAGCTCATCACCCGGGACCCGGAGGGCGTGGGCTATCTTCCGGACGGCGGCGTGGTCACGGAGGGCAGCCGGATCGTGGAGGTGGGCAAGACCGCCGATCTAAAGGCAAAATACCCCCAGGCGGAATTTGTGGACGCCAGAGGCGGCGTCATCATGCCGGGGCTCATCAATGCCCACACCCACATCTATTCCGCCCTGGCCCGGGGCCTTTCCATCGACGGCTTCTCCCCCACCAACTTTTTTGAGGTGCTGGACGGTCAGTGGTGGTACATCGACCGGAATTTGGACCTGGAGGCCACCCGCGCCAGCGCTCAGGCCCTGGTGATGGACTCCATCAAGCAGGGCGTCACCACCATTTTTGACCACCATGCCTCCTTCATGGAGATCCCCGGGTCACTGATGAAGATCGCAGAGGTCACCCGGGAGATGGGGATGCGCGCCAGCCTCTGCTATGAGGTCAGCGACCGGGACGGCGAGGAAAAGTCCCTCCAGTCCGTGCAGGAGAACAAGGATTTCCTCGACTGGTGCGAAAAGAACCCCAGCGAGATGCTCAAGCCCATGTTCGGCGGCCACGCCCTCTTCACCATCTCGGATAAGACCTTTGAGCGGATGGCGGCGGCCAACAACGGCCGGGTGGGTTTCCACATCCACGTCTCCGAGGGCATGAACGACGTGTACGACAGTCTCCAGACCTATGGCCGCCGCCCGGTGCAGCGTCTCCAGGACCACGGCATTCTGGGGCCCAAGACCATCTTGGGCCACTGCATCCACGTTAACACCGCGGAAATGGACATCATCAAGGCGACAGATACCATGTGCGTCAACAACCCGGAGTCCAACATGGGCAACGCCGTGGGCATCTCCCCGGTCCTCCAGCTCTACAAGAAGGGCATCCTCATCGGTATGGGCACCGACGCCTACACCAACGATATGCTGGAGTCCATCAAGGTGGCGCTCTGCTCCCAGCGGCACAACGCGTGCCTGCCCGGCGTGGGCTGGTGCGAGGTGACGGACATGCTGTTCAAAAACAACGCCAAAATGGCCCGGCGGTGCGGTTTCCCGGAGCTGGGCGTGCTGAAAAGCGGCGCCGCGGCGGACATCATCGTCATGGACTACAAGCCCTTCACCCCCTTCTCCGACGCCAATATCGACGGGCACATGATCTTCGGCATGACCGGCCGCCAGTGCCAGACCACCATGATCAACGGCAAGCTCCTGATGCGGGACCGCGTCTTCACCGAGATCGACGAAGAGGCCGTGAATGCCCATATCCTGGAGAGCGCCAAGCGCCTTTGGGGCCGGCTCAACCACCGGACCTACTGAGCCACCCCACGGCCTCTTCCCCGCCGCCTCGCGGCGTACAAGCGGGCAAAGCGGCGCAAAAGTATCCCATTCTTCTCATCCACATCCCGCTCCGCCGGGCAGGGCGGACGGAAAACAGGAGGTAAGCATCTATGTCTGA
>JAFUGI010000009.1 GCA_017469475.1 Oscillibacter sp.
CACCAGTCTCCCACGGCCGCCGGGGATTGTCTACATTTTTTTGTCCGGGGGGGGGTTGACAGACGGGCGCAGATGTGTATA
This sequence comes from Oscillibacter sp., assembly GCA_017469475.1. Classification (GTDB taxonomy): domain Bacteria; phylum Bacillota; class Clostridia; order Oscillospirales; family Oscillospiraceae; genus Oscillibacter. The sequence continues at coordinate 82 of JAFUGI010000009.1, forward strand.
CTGAACATATGAGCAATTGCTCATATGTTCACGAGAGGAGGCGGAGCCATGGAGGACCGCTACAATGTGGAGTGCTGCGACCTGGTGTGCGCCCATGAGGACGTGATCGACCGGGCCCGCCGGGCCCTGCCCGACGAGGACACCCTCTACGACCTGACGGAGCTCTTCCGTATCTTCGGAGACTCCACCCGGGTGCGCATTCTGTACGCCCTCTTCACCTCGGAGATGTGCGTGTGCGACATCGCGGAGCTGCTGGGCGTCACCCAGTCCGCCGTGTCCCACCAGCTGCGGGCGCTGAAAAACGTCCGGCTGGTCAAGTCCCGGCGGGACGGCAAGACCGTCTACTACTCCCTGGCGGACGACCACGTGAAGACCATCATCGACCAGGGGCTGGAGCACGTCAGCGAGTGAATCGGCTCTCGCGCCCGCCGGGGCGAAAGCAGCGTATGACCTGTGAAGCGCGGCTTCACATTTGAGATCATCTTTTGGGAGGAATGGTTATGAAAAAGCGTTACAAGTTCGTGGTGGACTGCGCCAACTGCGCCGCCAAGGTGGAGGAGGCCGTGAAGAAGATCGACGGCGTGCACGACGCCACCGTCAACTTCATGGCCCAGAAGCTGGTGCTGGACGCCGACGACGCCCGGTTCGACGAGATTTTGCAGGAGGTGGCGGCCACCGCCAGGAAGATCGAGCCGGACAGCGAGCTCTATCTCTGATCCTTTGGGGCAAGCGTCCCTGCCGACGGCCGGGGCAGGCGCCGTCCCTGCGGCGGCGCGGCAAGCGTCCCGGCCAGGCATCGGTCCCGGCCGGGACGGCCCTTTTTCGGCCCGTGGGGGCCGGAGTTCTTCCATGCCCGATCCCGGGATCGGGGGAAAGGTGGTCCTTTTCATGCAAAAGCTCACGAAAAAGCAGCGCAAAATGCTCCTGCGCATCCTGAGCGCGGCGGTGCTGCTGATCGCGGTGCGCCTGCTGCCGGTGGGCGGCCTCGCCGCGGCGGCCCTCTACCTCGTGCCCTACGCCGTGGTGGGCTGGGACGTTCTTTTCAAGGCGGTGCGCAACATCCGAAACGGCCAGGTCTTTGACGAGAACTTCCTCATGGCCCTGGCCACCGTGGGGGCCTTCGCCACCGGCGAGTATGCCGAGGCGGTCTTCGTCATGCTCTTCTACCAGACCGGCGAGCTCTTTCAGGACTATGCTGTGGGCCGGTCCCGGCAGTCCATCGCCGCCCTGATGGACATTCGGCCGGACGTTGCCAACGTGGAGACGGAGGACGGCTCCCTGGAGGAGCAGGACCCGGAGGACGTGGCGGTGGGCGCCGTGGTGGTGGTGAAGCCTGGAGAGCGGGTGCCGCTGGACGGCGTGGTGCTGGAGGGGACCTCCTCCCTGGACACCGCCGCCCTCACCGGCGAGTCCGTGCCCCGGGACGTGGGCCCCGGGGACGCGGTCATCAGCGGCTGCGTCAACCAGTCGGGCCTTCTGCGCTGCCGGGTCACCCGGCCCGGAAGCGAGTCCACCGTGGCGAAAATTCTGGACCTGGTGGAAAACGCCAGCGAGAAAAAGGCCGTCAGTGAGCAGTTCATCACCCGCTTCGCCCGGTACTACACCCCCTGCGTGGTGATCGCCGCCGCGGCGCTGGCCGTTCTGCCGCCCCTGTTTCTGGGGGGCTGGGGCGTCTGGTTCCACCGGGCGCTGATCTTTCTGGTGGTGTCCTGCCCCTGCGCCCTGGTGATCTCCGTGCCGCTGAGCTTTTTTGGCGGCATCGGCGGGGCCAGCAAGTGCGGCATCCTGGTCAAGGGAAGCAACTATCTGGAGGCCCTGGCCAAAACGGAGACGGTGGTCTTCGACAAGACCGGCACGCTGACCCGGGGCACCTTCACCGTGACGGGCGTGGATGCCGCGGGGACTCTGGACCCGGAGCAGGTGCTCGCCTGGGCCGCCGCCGCGGAGCACTGGTCCGACCACCCCATCGCCCTGTCCCTCCGCGCCGCCAGTCCCGGCGCGGCGGAGCGCTCCATGGTCACCAATGTGACGGAGCTGGCGGGCCACGGGGTCCGGGCCACGGTGGACGGCCGGTCCGTGTGCGTGGGCAACCAGCGCATCCTGGAGAGTCAGGGCCTCCCTGTGCCGGAGCTGCGGGGGGAGAGCACGGCGGTGTACGTCACCGTGGACGGCGCCTATGCCGGCGTCATCCGCATCTCCGACCTGGTAAAGAGCGACGCCCGCGCCGCCATCGCCGATCTGAGATCCAGCGGCGTGAAACGCACCGTCATGCTCACCGGGGACACGGAGGCCGCCGCCCGGGCTGTCGCTGCCCAGCTGGGGGTGGACGAGTTCCACGCCGGGCTCCTGCCGGTGGATAAGGTGGAGCTGGTGGAGCGGCTCCTGGCGAAGAAGAAGCCGGGCACAGCCGTCGCCTTCGTGGGGGACGGCATCAACGACGCGCCGGTCCTCAGCCGGTCGGACATCGGCATCGCCATGGGCGCCCTGGGGTCCGACGCGGCCATCGAGGCGGCGGACATCGTGCTCATGGACGACAAGCCCTCCAAGATCGCGACGGCCATGCGCATCTCCCGCAAGACGCTGCGCATCGTGCGCCAGAACATCGTCTTCGCCCTGGGGGTGAAGGGGCTGGTGCTGGTGCTGGCCGCCTTCGGTCAGGCCGCCATGTGGGCGGCGGTGTTCGCCGATGTGGGCGTTGCCTTCCTGGCCATCCTCAACGCCACCCGCTGCCTGCGGGTGGATGCGCTCCAGTGACCGGGACCTTCTGGAGAAAAAACGCCCGGCGGCGCGGCTGCGCGCCGCCGCAGGATGGAGCCTCACCGTGTTCTGCGCCTCTGGGCGCACAACGGGACCTTTTTCCCACAAGCTGACAGCCGGGACCGCCCATGGGAGGTCCCGGCTGTTTTTGTGTGTTCCGGTTTCTGGAATGGGCCATCACGCCGCGCCTGACGCATCAGCAGCGTGGGCGCCTCTCCGGCCGAAGGGCCGGAGGCTCAGAGGTTCTCCTCCAGCACCTGGGTGAAGATCTCCCCGGGCATGACGCCCACCTTCCGGTCCAGCTCCAGGCCGTTTTTCAAGAACACCACCGTGGGGATGCTCATCACGCCGAAGCGCCGGGCAAGCTCCGGCTCGTCGTCCACGTTGACCTTGCCCACCAGCACCTTGCCCTCGTACTGCTGGGCGATGGCGTCGATGGCGGGGGCCAGCATCTTGCAGGGGCCGCACCAGTCCGCCCAGAAGTCCACCATGGCCAGGGGGGCGGCATTGATCTCCGTGTCGAAGGTCTCTTCCGTGAGATGTTTCAGCATGTCTCGTTCTCCTTTATCTTTTGTCGGCGGGCCGCCAGGCGGCCCTTTTTGTTTGGCCCTGCCGCGATGGCGGCTCAGCCCTCCTTCTCCGCAGCGGCCGCCCAGGCCGCCGCGCTCTGCCCGGCGATGAGCCCCTCTCCCGCAGCCTTGGCCGCCTGAAGAGGTCCGCCGGTGCAGTCTCCCGCGGCGAAGACGCCGGGGAGGTTGGTGGCCATTTTCCGGTCCACCGTCACATATCCGCCCTCCACCGCAAGGCCCGGGAACAGGTCCGTGGGCGCCATGGCGGGCCGCAGGAGGAAGACGCAGGCCACCTCCGCCGTCTCGCCGTCGCAGGTGACGGACCGGACCGCATCCTCGCCGGTGATGACGCAGGTCCGAGGCCGGGCAAAGTAGGTCACGTCACACCCGATGGAGCGGAGGAAGTCCGCCTCCCGCCGGGCGCTCTCTGTGTAGCCCACCACGGCCACGGGCCGCCCCCGGTAGAGCATCCCGTCGCAGGTGGCGCAGTAGCTCACGCCCCGGCCCAGAAGCTCCGCCTCGCCGGGGAACTTCTTCGCCCGGGCCACGCCTGCCGCCAGCACCACGGCCCTGGCGTTTTCCATGTCGGAGCCGATGCTCACATACCACTCCTTGCCCATGGGGACGGTGCTGAGGACCTTCCCCTCCCGAAAGGCGGCGCCGGAGCGCTCCGCGTGGGCGCGCAGCTCTGTAAGAAGCTCCGCCCCGCTGCGGCCGGGGAGGCCCAGATAGTTGTCCACCTTTTCCGCCCGCCAGAGGGGATTTTCCTCCGCCGGGTTGGACACCACCAGCACGCTGCGCCCTCTGGCGCGGACGTTCACCGCCGCGGAAAGGCCCGCCGGCCCGCCGCCGATGACCAGTACATCATAAGACATCGCTCCGCCTCCTCCGATCTTGGGTCTTGGATACCGCAAATTTTCCGGGTGCGAAGCGTCGGCAGCGGGGCAAGGCCCCGCCGCGCCATAAGGCGCCAAAATTTGTCGGTTCCAGAACATGCAGCGGTTTTGCCTCGCAAAAACCGCGCTGTGCGCACCATGCGGCTTTGCTTTGCGGCAAAGCCCCATGAGTTGCATTTATGATACCATGCCGGTGGGAAAATACAAGCGGGATTTGTAAACTTTTCGAAAACAGGGCCCGCCGCGGGCAAAAAACCGCCCCATCCGCCGGCGGGACGCGATCCCTTCCGACAGACGGGGCCTTCTTCCCACTCGGGAACGGCGGCGGTTTCCCGGTTGCTTTTGGGCCGGGAATTTGATACACTACGCAAGAGGGGGGAGCCGGCAGACGCCATCCGCCGGCTCCCAAGCCCAAAGAGCGGCGGCGCCGAGCCCGGGGACGGACGCTGCGCGAAGGAAAAAATGGCCGGCGGCGTCCGGACCGCTCGCGCCATTCTATGCTCCGCTCCGCCGGGGCGCCACTCGGGCGCGCCGCCCGCCGAGGGCAGTCTATTTTACGGGAAAACCGTATTGAAAAGGGGTTTTTTCTATGGTTAAGATCGCGCCTTCCATCCTCTCCGCCGATTTCGCCAATCTGGAGCGGGACATCCACCGCATCGCCGACGCCGACTACGTCCATGTGGACGTGATGGACGGCGTCTTCGTGCCCAACATCTCCATCGGCATCCCGGTGGTCCAGTCCATCCGCAAGGTGACGGACATGTTTTTGGACGTGCATTTGATGATCGTGGAGCCGGTGCGGTATGTGGAGCGGTTCTGCGACGCCGGGGCGGACCTGGTGACGGTGCACCTCGAGTCCGACACGGAGGAGAACATCCTCGCCGCCATCGACAAGATCCACGCCAAGGGGAAGAAGGCCGGTGTGGTCCTCAAGCCCGCAACGCCGGCGGAGGCGGTGCTCCCCTTCCTGGAGAAGGTGGAGCTGGTGCTGGTGATGACCGTGGAGCCGGGCTTCGGCGGCCAGAAGTTCATGGCCGACATGATGCCCAAGGTCTCCGCCATCCGCCGCCTCATCGACGAGAAGAACCCCGCCTGCGAGCTGGAGGTGGACGGCGGCGTGGCCCCGGACACCTGCCGCACCTGCATCGACGCGGGGGCCAACGTGCTGGTGGCGGGCAGCGCGGTATACAAGGCGCCGGACATCCCGGCGCGCATCGCGGAATTGAGAGGCTGAGCCATGAAGGCCCTCCCTAAGGTATCCCTCGGCGTGTTCCCCACGCCCTTTTACAAGCTGGAGGCCATCAGCGCAACATACGGTCGGAATATCTGGATCAAGCGGGACGACCTTTGCGGCGTGGCTCTTGGCGGCAACAAGGTCCGCAAGCTGGAGCTGCTCCTGGCCCAGGCCCGGCAGCAGGGGTGCGACACGGTGTTCACCACCGGCGGCGCCCAGTCCAACCACGCCATGCTCACCGCCGCCTGCGCCGCCCGGCTGGGGATGCGGTGCATCCTTTTACTGAAAAAGCGGGGCGTCACAGACCACCGGGGCAACCTGGTCCTAAACGACATTTTCGGCGCCGACGTGCGCTTTCTGGACACGGACCGCTATGAGGACATCTACGCGGAGATGGACCGCCTGAGTGCGGAGCTTGCCCGGGAGGGCCATCGCGCCTACGCCATCCCCGTGGGCGGCTCCAACCCCCTGGGCGCCCTGGGGTACGCCGCCTGCGTGGAGGAGCTGGCCGCTCAGGCCGGCGCCGCCGGGGCGCGCATCGGCCACATCGTCTCCGCCACCGGCTCCGGCGGCACCACGGCGGGGCTTTTGCTGGGAGCCAAAACATATCTCCCCGGCGTGAAGGTCACCGGCATCGGCGTGGACGACGATCCCTTTGATACCATCGTGCCTCAGCTGGCCGCCGGGGCGGCGGAGCTGGCCCAGATCCCCTTCGCCCTGGAGGAGGGGGACTTCTCCATGGTCTGGAACATGGGCCCGGGCTACGCCGTGGCCAATGAGGAGGACACGCCCTATATCCAGGAGCTGGCCCGGCGGGAGGGCATTTTGCTGGACCCGGTGTACACCGGCAAGGCCTGGAGCGGGATGCTGCGCCTTTTGCAGGAGGGGCACTTCACCGGCGGCGGCGATGTGGTCTTCGTCCACACCGGCGGGGCCGCGGCCCTCTTCGCCATGGACCTGCCCGGCGCGTAAGGCCGCGCCGCTCATCAGAACAAAGGGAGGGATCGCCCCATGGAATACTTTCCCGCGCCGCTGGAAAAGCTGACGGAGCAGTTTGCCAGGCTCCCCGGCATCGGCGGCAAATCCGCCCAGCGCCTGGCCTTCCACGTGCTGAACCTGCCGGAGGAGGAGGCCCGGGAGTTTGCGAACGCCATTCTGGACGCCAAGCGCAGCATCACCCTTTGCCCCGTGTGCCGGAACTTCACCGCCGGGGGGCTGTGCCCCATCTGCGCCTCCCCCAAGCGGGACGCCGCCCTCATCTGCGTGGTGGCGGACCCCCGGGACGTGGCGGCCATGGAGCGCAGCCGGGAGTACCGGGGCCGCTACCACGTGCTCCACGGCGTCATCTCCCCCATGAACCACGTGGGGCCGGACGATCTGGCCATCAAGCCCCTTTTGGAGCGGGTGAGCCAGGGGGGCGTGGAGGAGGTCATCATGGCCACCAATCCGGACACGGAGGGGGAGGCCACGGCCATGTATCTGGCCCGGCTGCTCAAGCCCTTCGGCGTCAAGGTCACCCGCCTGGCCTACGGCATCCCCGTGGGCGGCCACCTGGAATTTGCCGACGACGCCACGCTGATGCGGGCCCTGGAGGGCCGCCGGGAGCTGTGAACCGTGCAAGCTGCGCGCCCCGGGCCATGGGCCCGGGGCGCGCTTCGCGGTTTTTCGGCGGTTTCCCGCCTTGGGAAAATCACCTTTCAGCTGCATGTGATGCTCGCATCCCCGGTCCGTGCCCGTAAAGCCGAAGGACCGGCGCGGACATGCCCGCCCCGGACGGGAGCGGGGCGGGCGGGGCGCCATCCGCCGTTCCCTGCTTCTCCCCGCCTCTATGAAAAGGAAAAGGTCAGGGCGGTGTGGTCCCGCGCTCCCTCGGCGGCGATGCTTTGGAGGTAGCGGGAAAGGAAGGCCGCCGGATGGTCCCGGAACACCCGGGGCTGGGCGGCCCAGTCGATGCGGTCCGGCCGGCCAGCAAAGTAGGCGGCGCTGGCCTCCACCCAAAAGTCCGCCGCCGCCTGGGCGTCCTCCAGTCCCGCAAGCTCCGGCAGGATCTGCCGGTAGGCGGAGCGGCGGAAAAAGTCCGCCGCCCAGGAATCGAAAGGCTCCCCCTCTGAGGGCGGGACCTCCACCGCCTCCGTGCGGTAGGACGCCTCCCGCCCCTCCAGCTCCAGCACGCCGTACTGATCGGGGGAGACCGACAGCGCGGAGGTCACGAGCTCCCACACCCTGCCGCCGCTTTGGGCAGTGTGCTGGATGTGCATGTGCCCCGCCAGAGCGCACACCACGCCGTACCGCTCGTACAGCTCCAGAAGGGCCCGGCGGCCCTCCATGGCGTACCCCTCCACGAACAGGGTGCTGTGGGGCAGCACCGTCTGGTGGCTCACGGCGATGACCCGGTCCCCGACCGCAGCGGCCTGGCACAGCTGCTCCTCCGCCCAGGCCAGGGTCTCCTCCGTCACGGTGCCGGGGGCGGCGGGGGTGTTGGCGTCGATGAGGAGGGCCCGGAGGCCCGGGGCGATCCGGGCGGTATAGCTGAGAGAAGCGCCGTCCCGGGAGAGGGCGCCGTCATAGCCGAAGGGGGCGTAGAGGGCGGCGAAGTCCTCCGGCGAAACGCTCTCCGTCGGCATGTAGTCCGCCCCGTGGAAGGAGGCGGCCATGGGGTTTTCCAGGTCGTGGTTCCCCGGCAGGACCAGCACGGCGACGCCGGCGCGGCGCAGCGCCTCCAGCCGGGCGGCAAGGTATTCGTGGCTGGCCCGCTCGCCGTTGAAGGTCAGGTCCCCCGCCAAAATCAGCACGTCCGGACCCAGGCGCTCCATCTGGGCGCAGAAGGCGTCCGTCAGCTCCCAGATGCGGTCCATGACCTTGCCGTCGGAATAGCCGGTGAGGTTTTGGAACAGGGGCCCCCGATCGGTGAGTTCCGGGGCCAGCACGTGGAGGTCGGCGGCCACGACCACCGTCACCGGCGCCAGCGGCTC
>JAFUGI010000076.1 GCA_017469475.1 Oscillibacter sp.
CTTCACGACCCCGTCCGGCCAGCAGCAGCAAAGGCCGCTGTCCAGCTGGTCGAGGCCCTCCTTGACGCTCATCAGGGTGATGTGGCGCCGCTTCCAGCGGGCGATGCGAAGCAGGAGGACCAGGCACAGGGCGGTCAGGGCCGAGAGGATCAGGAACAGCGCCGAGGCCGGCAGGGCGGAAAAGCGGACGCTGCGCCCGTCCGGCGAAAGGATGCCGATGTTGACGGAGATGGCCAGCAGCTGGTACTGCAAAAGAAGGTAGCTCAGCGCCAGCAGCGCCCCGCCGGTGAGGACTGTGGGCGTGCTGCGCCGGGACTGCCGGTCCCGGACGATGAGAGCGGCGGAGAGGATGAGAAGAAGGGTCGTCCACTCCGCGGCGAGAGCGCGCAGCAGCGGCGAAAGGGAGGCATAGGCGGTCACAGCGGCGCGCCTCCCCTCTCCCAAAGGGTCAGGTGGGCCGTCTCCCCCTCCAGGCGAAGAGCCAGGTCGGAAGACGGCGTCAGCCGGGCGGCCAGATCATCGGCGCAGCCTTGAAGCTCCAGGCGCAGCAGGGGCCGCTCTCCCAGATGGACGATGAGGGCGGAGGGGGCGGCCATGGCGGCCTGCACAGCCTGGAAGAAGACGGTATAGGCGCGGATGAGGTCCTCCCCAGGGAGGAGGCGGGAGGGCTCCGTTCCCAGGCCGGGATAGAACAGGGAGGTCTGCACCCCGCACAGGCCCAGGTATTCCAGAGTCTCCCGAAGGGAGTAATAGAGCTCGTCCGGCGAGAGGGCGCCGTGCTCCGCGGAGAGCAGCGCCAGATTGGCCCGGCGCTTGATGAAGGCCCCCAGCACGCAGCACCGCCCCAGGGCGCGGCGGTAGGCGGCATCGTCCCGCTCCGGCGGCGAGCGGAGCCAGGCGGCGATCCGCTCCGTCTGGGGCCGCACCGCCCGGGAGATCTCGTCGTACAGGCGGTTTTGGGTTTCCAGCCGGACCCGCTTTTCCCGCAGGGCGTTCTCCGCCGCCATGAGCTCGTTTTCCGCCGCCAGGGCGCCGATGCTCTGGTCCAGGCGGTCGTTCAGCGCGTTGACCTGGGTCAGGTCCGTGGTCCAGCGGACGGCGCCGCCGGAGATGGGGCGCTCCTGTACCAAAAGGTCCCGGGAGGGGACGGCGCCGCTGGCCCCCTGGGAGGCGAGGACCACGTCCCCCCTGGTGCTGAGCAGCTGGGCGTTCAGGGTACTGACGCGGAAAATGGTCTCATAGCCGCTGCAGGAGGGGAGAAGGCCCAGCTGGACGCAGGACTCCCAAAATCCGATGAGGACGAAGCACAGCATCTCCGGTGGGTTGAAGAGGCGGAGGAGCACAAGATCCGGGACCACATTGCCGTTGAGGTAGTAGAGCAGATAGTACAACCCGTAGACCACCAGGATGGCGGCGGGCAGGGCCGCGCCCCGGCGGCGCAGGGCGGGCCGAGGAAGGCTGCGGCGGCCCTTGACCAGGGCGATGAAGAAGGAGGCGGCCAGCAGCACCGCCGTGGAGCCCACTGCCGCCCAGTAGACAGGGCCGTGGGTATAGTCGTGAAAGGGATCGCCGGCGCCGAAGCGGTAGGCCAGGTGGTGAAGATCGTTGGTGAGGTACAGGGCGGAGGCCCCGCCCCACCAGAAGAGCAGGGGCAAAAACCGCCGCAGAGTGGGATGGGGTGGCTCCTCCCCGATGCTCAGCGCCGTATAAAAGGACAAGAGGGCCACCCCCATGTGGGGAATGACATAGGCATACCAGCTGAGCAGCTGCAGCCGGGGAAGCTCCTCAAAGACCAGGTACTTATCCTCCCGCAGGAGCATCAGCCCCAGCATCAGCGCTACCATCCCCGTCAGGCACCGGCGGGCGGCGCCGTTGAGGATGCGCCGGCGGATGCTGGCGCCCCAATAGAGGATGAGCGCGCAGTACAGGGCGGCGGAGGAGTGAATGAAGGGAAAAACTGCCGGCAGCAGATGAAGCGCGCCCCCCAGCATTGCCGCCATCCAGAAGAGGATGATCTTTTGCCGGGTGGACCGGGTGATGTGCAACATGGGCGCGCCTCCCCTCCACAGCAAGATCTTAATACCAACATACCACAAACGAGCTCGGCAGGCAACTGGGGAGCGGGGCAGTTGGGAGAAAATCCGCCCGTTCGGGGGATGACGGGGGCAGGAGGGCATGGTATGCTGTTGCCGTGAGGCGGCCGAAACTCCGGCCGCTGCGGAGGGAGCCGAGAGGAGACGATCGACATGAAAAAGCTTTTGGCGGCGCTGCTGTGCGCCCTGCTGCTGGCCGGATGCGCGTCCGCCCCGGAAAAGACCGCCCCGCCGCCCGCGAAATCGGCGGAGACTGTCCGGCCGGAGGGACCGGCGGGGGCGCCGTCCGATCCGGCAGCGGGGCCGCAGGAGACGGAGGAGTGGGACCCGGAGATTTCCCAGCGGGCGCTTTTGACGGAGGCGGGGAGCCTGTGCGGCACGGCGTACCTTGCCTATGTGCCGCCGGAGGCCGGGGATTTGCGGCAAAACCAGGCGGAGCGGGAGCGGCTGCTCCGGGAGAGCGGGTATGAGGAGGCCTTCCCCTTTCTGGCGGACCTTCCCGAGGAGCAGGTGGTCTGCGCCGGCGGGGAGGAGTTGTATCTCATCCTTCCCGGGGCGGGGACAGTATCCGTCGCCGTGAACGAGTGGGTGTGCGACGAGAGCAACGGCTACGTGGGCGAGGCGGGCAGAGTCCTCTACCGCAGCGACCGGGCTGCGCCGCTCCTTTTGCAGTGCAACGTCAGCGACATCGTGGCCAACAGTCAGGTGGTCATCACGGCAGACGACGGCGAGACCCTGACGTGGACGCCCTGCCGGAGCCTTCGGGACGGCACGGTGGTGACCGTTTCGGAGGGGAAGTTCCTGGTGGACTTTACCCGGTACCCGGAGGGGTGGTTCCGCTGCGACTACAGCGAGAGCGGCGGCGCGGAGGGGGGCTTTTTGTACCTGACCCTGAGCTGCGACGGGGAGACCGCCATCCTGACGGGGAGGGAGGAGACCCTTGCCGGCGCGTCGGAGCGTCAGGCCGCGGCGGAGCTGACGGCGGAGGACATCCGGCCCCTGCGGGACCTCTATGCCCAGCGGGGCATGGGGGATTGGCAGGACCTGCCCCGGAGCGATCAGCAGGCGCCGGACGGGCCGACGGTCTCCGTATACTTTGCGGCAGAGGACACGGAGGTGTGGCTGGACAGCGGGATGGACCTGCCGGAGGGCGGCGAAGCCGCCCTGGCGGAGGTGCGCCGGCTCCTCCGCAGCTGGGCAGGCTGGGAAGGATAGCGACTTCTTTTGCCTCAGGCCATGAAGGCCGCAGGCTCGTTCACCGCGGTCCTACAAGGAAAAAAAGCGCCTCCGCCCATGGGCGGAGGCGCTTTTGCACGGGGAGCCCCTGACCGGGAGAGGGGTCAGAGGGCGCCGGTGCGCCGGAGATGGGGAAGCGGGAGGCGGTCCAGGGTCTGGAGGCGGATGCCAAGCAGGATCAAAAGACCGCCGGCAAGACTGCCCAGCCCCGGCTGCTCATGGAGAAAGACCATGCCGAGGAGGGAGGCGGAGAGGGGGTTCAGGGCGCAGAAGAGGCTGGCCCGCTGGGCGCTGACACAGCGCTGGGCCACAGGCTGGAGGGTGAAGCCGAAGCAGCTGCACACCACCGCCAGATACAGGATGGACCCCCATTCGCCGCCGGAGCGGGGCAGGTGGGGCGATTCGAAGAGAAGGGAGGCCGCCAGGGAGAGAAGGCCCAGAAAGCCTACCTGCAAAATGCCCAGCGTCAGAGGGTCATCCTGCCGGGAGAGGCGGGCCGTGAGCAGGATGGCGCAGGCGTAAAAGAGGGAGGCGAGGAGGCACAGCCCCATGCCGCCGCTCAGGTGGAAGCCGCCCCGGCCCAGGGTGAGCAGGGCAACACCCGTCAAGGTGACGGCGGCGCTGAGAAGCGTGCTGCCGCCGGGGGAGCGGCGATGGCGGGCCGCCTCGAACAGCGGCACCCACACCACGGCGGTATTTTCCAGGAAGGAGGTGGTGGAGGAGTCGGTGGCCCGGAGGCCTAAGAGCTCCGCCCCCATCACCGCGAAAAAGGCGCCGCCCAGGGCCAGGCCCCGCAGCACCGTGGCGGGGCGGAGATGGCGCAGCCGCTTCCCGAAGAGCAGGACCATCAGGAAAAAGGCCAGCAAAAAGCGCAGGGCCATGAGGTTCAGGGGCTCCAGGCTGCGCATGCTCAGCTTGGAGAGCAGCAGCGACGTGCTGCGGGCGATGATGACGGCGGCCAAAAGCGCCTCCGCGTGTTTGGGCTTCATGCTCCTCAGCTCCTCTCTTGACAGCAGGATACACCCGATGGTATCCTTGCGTAAAGCGACAGTTTATTGCAGTATCTTTGATAATTTCGCAAAGGAGGATATGGGATGGACACCGAGAAGGCGGAAGTGCTGCTCCGGGTGCTGGAGGCGGGGTCCTTGTCCGCTGCGGCGGAGCGGCTGGGCTACACGCCCTCCGGCGTCAGCCGGATCGTGGCGGCGCTGGAGGCGGAGACGGGCTTTCCCCTGCTGCGGCGGGAGCACCGGGGCGTGCGGCCCACGGCGGAGTGCGAGCAGCTGCTGCCCCATCTGCATCGTCTGGCGGCGGCCCAGCGGCAGTACGACCAGGAGGCGGCGGCCATTTTGGGTCTGGAGCGGGGGCAGCTGACGGTGGGCAGCTCCTACGGGAGCTATGTTGCCCGCCTTGCCCGGGCGGCGGCCGCCTTTTCCCGGGAGCATCCGGGCATCCGGGTGGAGATCATGACGGGCAGCAGCACGGAGCTGGGCCGGGCCCTTCAGGAGGGGCGGGCGGACCTGTGCGTCATCAGCCGGCGGGAGGGGGCCTTTGACTGGGTGCCCCTGCAGCGGGACCCGCTGGCGGCGGTGGTGCCGGCGGACCATCCCCTTGCCGGCGGCGGGGCCTTTCCGCTGGAGCGGTTTTCGGAGGAGCCCTTCATCGACATCCTGCCCGGGGAGGAGACGGACAACTCCCGCCTGTTCCGGGAGGCGCACATCCAGCCCCGGGTCCGCTTTGCCTGCCGGGACAGCCTCTCTGCCCTGACCATGGTGGAGGCGGGACTGGGCGTGACGCTGGTCAACGCGCTGCTGCTGGAGGGCTGGCGGGGCAAAACGGCGGCGCTGCCCCTGTCGCCGCCGCAGGAGGTGGAGATCGGCATTGCCGTGCCGTCGCTGGAGGCGGTGTCCCCGGCAGGGCGGCGGTTCTTGGCGCTGCTGACGTCGGAGGAGGCGGGCCCCGCCGCCGAAGCGGAGCTGGGGGATTGACAAGCGGGGCGGGGTGTGATAGACTCTGTATTGTTAGTAAACGATGTTCACTAAAAAAACGGAGCGATGGATGTGCCC
>JAFUGI010000077.1 GCA_017469475.1 Oscillibacter sp.
CTGGAGGGGGAGACGGCCCACCTGACCCTTTGGGAGAGGGGAGGCGCGCCGCTGTGACCGCCTATGCCTCCCTTTCGCCGCTGCTGCGCGCTCTCGCCGCGGAGTGGACGACCCTTCTCCTCATCCTCTCCGCCGCTCTCATCGTCCGGGACCGGCAGTCCCGGCGCAGCACGCCCACAGCCCTCACCGGCGGGGCGCTTCTGGCGCTGAGCTATCTTCTTTTGCAGTACCAGCTGCTGTCCATCTCCGTCAACACCGGCGTCCTTTCGCCGGACGGGCGCAGCGTCCGCTTTTCCGCCCTGCCGGCTGCGGCGCTGTTCCTGATCCTCTTGGCCCTGACCGCCCTGTGCCTGGTCCTCCTGCTTCGCATCGCCCGCTGGAAGCGGCGCCACATCACCCTGATGAGCGTCAAGGAGGGCATCGACCAGCTGGACAGCGGCCTTTGCTGCTGCTGGCCGGACGGGGTCGTAAAGCTGGCGAACCCCCGGATGCAGGCCCTCTGCCGCGCCATCACCGGCCAGTCCCTGCGAAACGGCGCCGCCTTCTGGGAGACCCTTCGCCCCTCTCCCATCCGCACCCTGCCGGACGGCAGCGTCTGGTCCTTCTCCCGCCGGGAGCTGACGCTGGAGGAGGGCACGCTCTATGAGCTGACCGCCGTGGACGTCACCCGGGAATACGCCCTGACGGAGGCCCTTCAGGCCCGGGAGCGGGAGCTGGCGGACTACAACCGCCGCCTGCGCGATTACGGCGCGGAGGCGGACGAGGTAGGCGTCCAGGAGGAGATGCTGGCCATGAAGCTGCGCATCCACGACCAGCTGGGCCAGGCCCTGCTGTCCTCCCGCCGCCATTTGGAGTCCCCGCCCGCCTCTTTGGACCAGGCGCGGTCGGAGCGGCAGCGGATCGGGGCGCTCTGGCAGGAGGCCATCCGCATGGGCGTGGCCGCCGGCAGCCGCCAGCAGGACGAGACACTTCGCTCCATTGCGGACGCCGGCGCCGCCGTGGGCATCCGGGTGGAGCTGGACGGTGCCCTCCCGCCGGAGGGCCGGGCCATGCGCCTGCTCACCGCCGGAGCCCGGACCGCCCTGACCAACGCCTACCGTCACGCCGGGGCCACCGCCCTGACCATCCGGGTGCGGACCGTGTCCCTCCCCGGCGGGCGGGAGCGGGTGGAGATCGCCTACCAGAATAACGGCGCCGCCCCCGCGGGCCCCGTCACCGAGGGGGGCGGGCTCACCGCCCTGCGCCAGACGGTGGAGCGCCAGGGTGGGCAGATGTGGGTCTACTGGCACCCTGTTTTTACCTTGACCATCACGCTGGAATGAAAGAGGTGGAACCCCATGGACGAGCACATCCTTCCCGATTGGTCCCGCTTTGAGGCCCTGTGCCAGTCGCTCCGGCAAAAGCGCAGCTGGGAGACGGCCTATAACGTGGTCTTTCTTCTGGAGCTGGACGACTTTCGGGACCTGCGGGCCCAATACGGTCCCGCCGCGCTGGAGGCCCTCTCCCGTCAGGTGGAGGAGCGCCTTGCCTCCCTTGCCGGGGAGGGCCGGGTGGCCGCCCGGCTGGGGGACGCTCTCTTCCTCCTGGCGGCCCACGACCTTGGCGGTGAGGCGGAGGGCCGGGCCCTGGGGTGGGAGCTTCTTCGCGCCCTGACCCTCTCCGTGCCGGAGGGCCGCGCCGTCACGGTCAGCGTCGGCGCCGCCCCCTGCCGCCATGACCCTCTCCGGGGCTATCGCTGCGCCTTCCAGGAGGCCATGGCCGCCCTGGAGGAGGCCCGCTCCCAGGGCGGGCACCGGCTGGTGTTCCGGGGCGGGGAGGCGGAGCGGTCCGCCCCCTGGCGGGTGATGATCGTGGAGGACCAGGAACTGGTGCGCCTGCACTTTGCCTCCCTGGTCCAGAGCAGCCCCGCCTATCAGCTCCTGTACTCCATCCGCAACGCGGACCTGGCGGACGTGTACTGCGAGGGCGGCGAGGTGGACCTCATCTTGATGGATGTCTATACCGAGCAGGGAGCGGACGGTCTGGCCGCCGCCGGACGGATCAAGGCCCGCTTCCCCCGCGTCCGCATCATCATCGTCACCTCCATGCCGGAGGTCTCCTGGCTGGACCGGGCCCGCGCAGCAGGGGTGGACAGCTTCTGGTACAAGGAGGTCCATCGATCGTCGCTGCTGGAGCTGATGGACCGGACCATGGCGGGGGAGTCCGTCTATCCGGACAAGACGCCCCCGGTCCCCCTGGGCCAGGTCTCCAGCGAGGACCTCTCCCGCCGGGAGCTGGAGATCCTGCGCCAGATCCTCAGCGGCGACACCAACGAGGAGATCGCCCGCCGCCTCTTCATCTCCCCTGCCACCGTCAAGACCCACATCAGCAGCCTCCTGCAAAAGACCGGCTTCAAAAGCCGGACGGAGCTTGCCATCCGGGCCCGGGAGAGCGGGCTTGTCATCTGGTGAAAAGGGCCGCCGCATCCTGTGATGCGGCGGCCCTTTTTTCGCAAAATCACCCGTTTGGGCCATGCGGAGCCTGTCCCAATGGTGTAGGATAGGAGCATCAGAGTATGCCCATTGCCCGGCAAAACCAAAAAAGGGAGGTCACCATGGAATATACCGTAACGCTTTCGTCGCTGCCCGCAACACTGGATGCGCTCAAGGCCATGCCCGGCGCGGACCTGAAGCGGCCGGAGGACACCGCCGCGCTGACCGTGGCGGCGCTGTGCGCCTATCCCGCAAACCACGAGGCCTGCTATGAGATGCTCAACTACCTGCGGGGACCCCGGCCGCTGTCCCCTGCGGAAAAGCAGTTCATCCGGGACCGCTTTCTGGACGGAAAGGACTATCTGCCCCGGTCCTACTTTGCCGGCGCCGTGCCGGAAAACGACTACCGCCCCACCCTGCCCTTCACCGTCCGCCTGACGGACAGCGCCTCCCCCATCGCGGAGGAGGGCTACAAAAAGCTGGACATCCGCAGCGGCGGGGCGGACTCTCCCCGCTCCGTCATGCTGCGTCTCAAGCCCTCCACCGGGGAGTGGTTTTTATGGGAGCAGACGCTGCTGGTGGGCATCCGCATCCCCAAAAGTCAAGACGTGTGGGCCTGAGGCCCAATATAAGGAGGTAACACAACATGGCTGATACTTTGACCTTCAAATGCCCCTGCTGCACGGCGGCCCTGTCCTTCAGCGGCGCCACGGGGGAGATGACCTGTGAATACTGCGGTGCCAGCTTCACCATGGAGCAGGCCAAGGCCGCTCAGGAGCTGGAAAAGACGAGCGCCGCCGCGTCGGACATGACCTGGACAGCGGCTGCCCCCTCCCTCATCCAGGACGAGGCGGGCAAGGTCTCCGGCTACCGCTGCACCTCCTGCGGCGCGGAGATGGTGGCGGACGAGACCACCGCCGCAACAGAGTGCCCCTACTGCGGCAACAACGCCATCATCCATCAGTCCTTCGAGGGCGTGTACCGCCCGGACCTGGTGGTGCCCTTCTCCGTGGACCGGGCCGCGGCCCAGGAGGCCCTGCGGAAATTCTACGCCGGGAAAAAGCTCCTGCCCCGCGCCTTCACCGACCGGAGCCGCATCGAGAACATCACGGGGCTGTATGTCCCCTTCTGGCTCATGAGCTGCCGTGCCGAGGGCAGCGGCGCTTACGAGGGCATCAAGGAAAAGCGGTGGGAGGACAACCGCTTCCGCTACGTGAAAAAGGACTACTATCACCTGGTCCGCCAGGGAAAGATGGCCTTCTCCCGCATCCCGGCGGACGCCTCCACCAAGATGGACGACGATACCATGGACTCCCTGGAGCCCTATGACGTGGAAAAGGCCGTCCCCTATGACGCGGCCTACTTCAGCGGCTACCTAGCCGACCGGTACGATGTGGCCGCCGCGGACGTGCAGGAGCGGGCCGGCGAGCGGGTGCGCAACACCTTCCGGGAAAAGCTGGACGAGGACGCCCGCCGGGACTATGACCACACCACCCGGAAGGAGGAGTCCGTCCGCCTGCGGGACACCAAAACGGAATATGCCATGCTGCCGGTGTGGATGCTCTCCACCCGGTATGAGGGCAAGATCTACAGCTTCGCCATGAACGGCCAGACCGGCAAGGTAGCCGGCTCCCTGCCGGTGGACAAGGGGCAGTACCGCAAGTACCTGGCCCTGGCCTCCGGCATCGCCCTGGTAGTCATCCTGGCCCTGATCTTCCTCCTGGGCGGCCGCCAGCTGCGCCCGGGCGGCGTCATCGGCGGCGCGGTGGTGAGCCTTCTCATCGGCTGGATCTACGCCTCCGCCCTGAAATCCGGCATGAACACCGTGGCCGCCGGCACCTCCGCCCGCTCCTATCTGGAGGGGGACAGCGTCCGTGTCACCCGCCTGGCCGACCAGTTCCTTTACAGCAAGACCGAGCGCACGGAAAAGCAGGCCCCCTCCTCCGGTGCCGCCGCCCAGAGCGGTGCCACGGGCGCACCGGGCGCCCGACCCGCGCAAGGTGCGCAACGCCCCCGTCCCGCCCAGCCTGACCGCCGAAGCGGCGCAGGCTGTTCCCGCACAGACCACTCCGGCGGAGCCGGACTCGCC
>JAFUGI010000078.1 GCA_017469475.1 Oscillibacter sp.
AGATCGGGTACTTCCCGGCGGCGTCGCTGTACGAGCCGGAGACGGGCGACTATGCCCTATCCGGCGACAACGTGTGCGTCTTAGCCGTCACCGTCCCCGCTCCATAGAGCCCGGCGCAACGGTGTGAGCGTCCGTCGTTTCTTCTCATGGGCGTCCCTCCCGCGCCGCGCACCGTCTCCCTCCCTCTGCGCTTTGGTCCGGTCTCCGGCGGGACAGCGCGGCTTTTGCTTGACGTTCCGGCGGAACTTCGCTACAATATGCGGTAAAGCCGGAACGGGGCACGCCCGTTCAGAACGGAGACAAGGACTATGGCAGCATTTATCGACAAGGCCCGCATCACGGTGAAGGCCGGCAACGGCGGAAACGGTGTGGTGGCCTTTCACCGGGAGAAATACGTGGCGGCCGGCGGCCCCGACGGGGGAGACGGCGGCCGGGGCGGGTCCATCATTTTGCAGGTGGACGACAACCTCTCCACCCTGATGGACTTTCGCTATAAGCGAAAGTACGTGGCCCCCAACGGCATGGACGGCCAGGGCGGCCGCAAGTCCGGCAAGGACGGGGCGGACCTCATCATCCGGGTGCCCCGGGGCACCCTGGTGCGGGACGCCGAGAGCGGCGAGATCATTCAGGACATGTCCGGCGACGAGCCCTTTACCCTGTGCCGGGGCGGCCGGGGCGGCTGGGGGAACCTGCACTTTGCCACCCCCACCCGGCAGGTGCCCCGCTTTGCCAAGGCGGGCCTGCCCGGCGAGAGCCATGACGTGATCCTGGAACTGAAGCTCCTGGCGGACGTGGGGCTCATCGGCTTTCCCAACGTGGGGAAGTCCACTTTGCTGAGCGTGGTGTCCAAGGCCCAGCCCAAGATCGCCAACTACCACTTTACCACCCTCTATCCCAACCTGGGCGTGGTGTGGGTGGACGAGGGGGTCAGCTTCGTGATGGCGGACATCCCCGGCATCATCGAGGGTGCCAGCGAGGGCGCGGGCCTGGGCCACGATTTCCTGCGCCACATCGACCGCTGCCGCCTGCTGGTCCACGTGGTGGACGCCGCCGGAAGCGAGGGGCGGGACCCGGTGGCGGACTTTGACGCCATCAACGAAGAGCTCCGCCAGTACAGTCCGGAGCTTGCCAGGCGGCCCCAGATCGTGGCGGCCAACAAGGTGGACATTTTAGAGGACCCGGCGCAGCTGGAGCGGCTGCGCGCCCATGTGGAGGCGGCGGGCTGCGCCCTCCTCCCCATCTCCGCAGCGGCCCACCAGGGCACCCGGGAGCTGGTGGGAAAGATCGCCCAGCTGCTCTCAACGCTTCCCCCGGTGGCGGTCTACGAGCCGGAATACGTGGCAAAGCCCGCGGCGGTGGACACCTCCGCCCCCCTGGACATCCGTCGGGAGGACGACGGCACCTGGATCGTGGAGGGTGCCTGGCTCCAGCGGCTCATGGGCAACATCAACTTCTCCGACTATGAGAGCCGGATGTATTTTGACAAGACCCTGCGCAAGTCCGGCCTCTTCCAGCAGCTGGAGGAGCTGGGCATCCAGGATGGGGACACCGTGTCCATCTACGATTTTGAATTTGAATACCAGCGCTGACACGCCGTGCCGCACCGCCGACCCCATGGGCCGGCGGCGCTTTTTTGCGGGCGGACCGCGGAGCCTCCTTTCCCCTGCCCCAGAGGGCCGTTCCTCATGAAAGGACAGCCGCGATTTCGGAAAAGTGACCATTGCAAAGAAGTGGGACGGTATGATATGATTTTATTATCAATTTGTTTGTTTTCGCAGACGCTCCGGCCCGCGGCCGGTATCTGGAGGGGGTATGCACATTGGAGGAACTGCTTCGGATGGAGCACATCAGCAAGCGCTTCGGTGACTTTTACGCCAATCGGGACGTGGATCTCTCCGTGGCGCGAGGCGAGGTACACACCCTGCTGGGGGAAAACGGCGCCGGGAAATCCACCCTCATGAACATCCTCATCGGGCTCTACCAGCCCACGGAGGGCAAGATCTTCCTGAACGGAAAGGAAGTGCGCATCGAGTCTCCCAGCCAGGCCGTGGCCCTGGGCATCGGGATGGTGTACCAGCACTTCATGCTGGTGGAGGCCATGACGGTCTTTGAGAACATCATCCTGGGGGGCCGCAACTCCTCCGGCATCTTCATCGACCGGGAGGCCCGGCGCAAAGAGATCCTGGAGCTTTCGGAGCGGTACGGACTGGATGTGGAGCTGGACAAGCTCATCACGGAGATCTCCGTGGGCGCCCAGCAGCGGGTGGAGATCCTCAAGGCCCTGTACCACGGGGCGGAGCTGCTCATTTTGGACGAGCCCTCCGCCGCCCTGACGGACATCGAGGTGGAGGGGCTCTTCGCCATCATGCGCAAGCTCATCGGCGAGGGCAAGAGCATCATCTTCATCAGCCACAAGATGCGGGAGGTGCTGCATATCTCCGACCGCATCACCATCCTTCGCGCCGGCCAGGTGGTGACCACCGTGGACCGTGCGGAGACGGACGGCCAGGCCCTGGCCAGCATGATGATCGGCCGGGAGCTGAGCGGCTCCCACTATGAAAAGCGCGTCTCCAAAGACCGCCCCGTGGTCCGGCTGGACCGGGTGGACTACGACAAGGCCTCCAAGCACAACGGCCTGAACGGTGTTTCGCTGGAGGTCCGCCAAGGCGAGATCGTGGGCATCGCCGGGGTGGACGGCAACGGCCAGACCCAGCTGGCCCAGCTGGTCACCGGCGTCATCGCCCCCCAGAGCGGGGCCATCTCCTTCGACGAAAAGCACGTGGCGGTGTTCGACCCCTCCGCCTTCATCGAAAGCGGCGTGGCCCACGTGCCGGAGGATCGAAACCTCCAAGGCCTCATCGGCAGCATGTCCGTTGCGGACAACCTGGTGCTCAAATCCACCGGCACCTCCGCCTTCAGCAAGTGGCGGGGGCTGCTGCTGAAAAAGAACGCCATCGGGGACTACTCCCGCAAAATGGCCCAGCGGTACGACATCCGCTGCACCTCCGTGGACCAGGACGTGCGCAGTCTCTCCGGCGGCAACCAGCAAAAGGTCATCCTGGCCCGGGAGCTGGAGTCCGACCCCAGTTTGCTGGTGGCGGCCCACCCCACCCGGGGACTGGACATCGGCGCCACCCGCTTTGTCCACGACCAGATGATCGCCGCCCGGGACCGGGGGGTGGGCATCCTGCTCATCAGCGCCGATTTCGACGAGATCCTGGAGATGTCCGACCGGATCCTGGTGATCTTTGAGGGCCAGATCATGGGGGAGTTCTCCGGCGAGAACCCGCCCATCGAGGAGATCAGCCTGGCCATGACCGGCCGGTGAGGAGGGAGGATGCATATGGAAAAACTGAAACGATCCCTGACCGCCTTCATCGTGCCGGTGCTGTCCATCCTGCTGGCCTTTGCCATCGGCGCGGTCATCATGGCGCTGCTGGGGGCCAGCCCCGTTCAGGCGCTGCAATACCTGCTCAAGGGCGCCTTCGGCTCCCGGGCCAACATCGGCACCACTCTCTCCCGGGCCACGCCCCTGATGTTCACCGCCCTTTGCGCCTGCTTTGCCTATAAGTGCGGCGTGTTCAACCTGGGCGGCGAGGGGCAGTTCATCATCGGCTCCGTGGCCGCGTGCTACGTGGCTCTTCGCTCCGGCATCACCGGGCCCGCCGCCGCCATTTTGTGCCTCATCGCGGGGGCCCTGGCCGGCGGACTGTGGGGCGCCGTGCCCGGGGCGCTGAAGATCACCCGGGGGCAGAACGAGATGATCATCTCCATCATGCTCAACTATGTCGCCACCCTCTTCATGGGCGTGGTGTACACCAACTGGCTGCGGGACGCCAGCGTACCTCAGACGGAGGCCGTGCCCGAGGCCACCCAGCTGCCCCGGGTCGTCACCGGGATGCGCTTTACCTGGGCGCTGGTCATCGCCGTTGCCGTGGGTCTTTTGCTGTACTACTTCCTCTTCTGGACCTCCACGGGGTTCAAGCTCCGGGCGGTGGGCTTCAACATGACCGCAAGCCGCTTCAACGGCTTCCCCATCAAGCGCTACATCCTCACAAGCTTCATCGTCTCCGGCGCCATTGCGGGGCTGGGCGGCGCGGCGGAGCTTCTCGGCACCCAGCTGCGGCTCATCAACGGCTTCGGCGCGGGCTACGGGTTCGACGGCGTGGCCATGGCCCTCATCGGCCAGCTCCACCCCATCGCAACCATGCTCGTTGCCGTGTTCTTCGCGGCGCTGCGCACCGGCTCCACCACCATGCAGGCCGCCACGGGCGTGCCCACCAGCGTGTCGGACATCATCCAAGCGCTGGTGATCGTGTTCTCCGTGGCGGGCATGGCCCTGGTGAAGCTGCCGGAGTTCGAGGCGTTCCGCCTGCGCGTCTTCGGCAAGCGCGGCAGAAAGGAGGGGGTGAAGGCATGAGCTTTGTATCCAATCTGCTGCTGGCCACCGTCCGCATGGCGGTGCCCCTGCTCTTCATCGCCCTGGCGGAGCTGTACTCCGAGCGGGCCGGCATGGTGAACATCGGCCTGGAGGGCCTTGCCGCCATCGGGTCCCTGGTGGGCTTTCTCGTGTGCTTCATCTCCGGAAGCACGTGGCTGGGCATTTTGTGCGGCGCCCTGGCGGGCATCGCCGTGAACATGATCTACGCCGTCGCCACCGTCTCCCTCTGCGCGGACCACACGGTGTACGGCATGGCCATGAACATCTTCGCCCCGGCCCTGGCCTCCTTTATCTACCGGGTCTACTTCGGCGCCGGCAGCGACCTGAGCCAGATCGAGCTGATGCGGGGCATCGGCCTGCCCGTGCTCAAGGACATCCCCTTCCTGGGCGACCTGCTCTTCAACCAGACGCCCATGGTGTACATTGCCTTTGCCCTGGTGGCCTTCACGGTGGTCTTCTTCAACAAGACCCGGGCGGGACTGAACTACAAGTCCGTGGGCGAGCACCCCAAGGCCGCGGCCACTCTGGGTATCGACGTGATCCGGGTGAAGTACCTGGCCTGCGTGATCTGCGGTGCCCTGGCGGGCATCGGCGGGGCCTATCTCACCACCTGCTATTCCAACACCTATTCCGAGGGCACGGTGGCCGGCCGGGGCTTCATCGCCCTGGCGGCGGTGATCTTCGGCCGGTGGAGCGGCGGCGGCGTGCTGCTGGCGTGCCTGTTCTTCGGCTTTTGCGACGCGCTGCAGATCCGTCTGCAGGTGGCCTCCTTCGGCCTTCCCTACCAGTTCTTCCAGATGATCCCGTACCTTGCCACCATCGTGGTGCTGGCCGCCATCGGTGCAAAGAAGGCCGGTCCCAAGGCCAGCGGCAAGCCCTACCGCCGGGAGGAGCGGTGAGTTTCCACGGCGCCTCCGGCCCCATGGGGCCCCAAGGGGCGATCCCGCGGTGAGCGCCGCGGGCACAGACCAGATCCAATTCCGCCTGCGGCGATCGCAGGCGGCTGATGGATATATGAAAAAAGGAGGATCTCAAGATGAAAAAACTGATCGCACTTATCCTGGCGCTGGCCATGTCTCTTGCACTGGCGGCCTGCGGCGGGAGCAGCTCCGGGAGCGGCTCCGGCAGCGCGTCCGGCTCCAGCGGTGGCAGCAGCGGCGGCTCCGCCTCCGGCGGCGCGTCCGAGGCCAAGACCTACAAGGTGGCCATGATCTGCGACTCCAGCATCTCCGACGGCGGCTGGGGCGCCGCCTGCTACAACGCCATGATCGACGCCGCCGCCAAGAAGGGCTGGGAGACGGCCTACACCGACTCCATCGCCCAGAGCGAATACTATGATTCCATCGCGTCCTACTGCTCCCTGGGCTACGATATGATCTACGCCCCCGGCAACCAGTATACCGACGCCGTGCTCCAGGCTGCCGAGGAGTATCCCGACATCGCCTTCGCCCTGCTCAACGGCGCGGAAAGCACCCCCGCCAAGGCCAAGAACGGCAACGTCTCCTCCCTGCTGCCCAACGCCCAGCAGATCGGCTGGATCGCCGGCGCGCTGGCGGGCCTGATGACCGAAAGCGGCACCATCGCCTTCATCGGCGGCATGGAGCTGGACACCACCAAGGCCAAGTACGCCGGCTTCGGCGAGGCCGCATCCTATGTGGCCGCCCAGGAGGGCAAGACCGTGAAGCTGCTGGACTGCGTGTACGCCGGCTCCTTCGATGACTCCGCCAAGGGCATCGAGTTTGCCAACGCCATGATCGACCAGGGCGCGGACGTCTTCTTCGGCGACGCCTCCGCCGTGGACTCCGGCGCCCGCCAGGCCATCGACAACACCAACAAGGCCGCCGGCTCCGTGAAGATCTACGACATTGCCCAGCCCGCCGACATCCTGGGCCAGAACGAGTGCATCATCTGCTCCCAGGTGACGGACAACTCCGCCATGATCGCCGCCTCTATGGAGGCGGTGGAGGCCGGCTCCTTTGGCGGCGAGACTCTGTACGGCTCCCTCCAGAACGGCGCCCTCTCCGCCGGCGCCATCAGCGACCTGGTGCCCAAGGACATCCAGGACAAGTATCAGGCCTATCTGGACCAGATGGTCAGCGACACCTTCATGAAGTGACCCCTCCGGCAATTCTGCGGGACCGCGGCGCATGCGCCGCGGTCCCTTTTTTGCGCCGACGGCATTGCGTTCGACACATGTCCAACTTTTTTGTGTAATTTTTCACAAAATTAGCGCCTGAAATGTGAATATTATCACAATATTGACAGATTCTGCAAAATGCGCTATTTTAATTAAAGAGCAAGTTAACCGTTACGGCAGACTTGCGCAACAGCGCGACTATGGATCTGCCCGGTCGCGCAACATCTTTTTAAGGGGGAATTCAAGATGAAAAAGAAACTGATGGCCGCCATGCTGGCACTGGTGATGGTAGCCGGCATGCTGGCCGGCTGCGGCGGAAACAGCGGCTCCGGCGGCGGCTCTGCCTCCGGCGGTTCCACCGGCGGCTCCGCTCCTGAGTACGAATGGAAGCTGGCCCTCAACGGCACCACCGGCGAGGTGGCCTACGACATGGGTCAGTTCTTCGCTGACAAGGTGGCCGAGCTCACCGACGGCCGGGTCAAGGTCACGCTGTACGGCGGCGCGGCTCTGGGCACCACCACTGAGGTGCTGGAGGGCATGTCCGCCAAGGTGGCCGACGCGTGCGTGGAATCCGTGGGCACCCTGGCTCCCTTCACCGAGCTTGCCAACATCGACGCCATGCCCTACATGTACACCGGCGGCTATGAGCACTTCGCCAAGGTGTGGAGCAGCGACCTGGGCCACAGCATCCTCCAGGACGTGGGCGACGCCGCCAACTTCAAGCTGATGGGCGCCTGCTACCGCGGCGCCCGCGTGGTCACCGCCACCAAGAAGATGGTCACGCTGGACGATTTCAAGGGCTTCAAGCTCCGCGCTCCCAACCTGGACATGTACGTCAAGACCTGGCAGTGGCTGGGCGCCGCCCCCACTCCCCTGGCCATGGGCGAGGTGTATCCCGCGCTGCAGCAGGGCACCGTTGAGGGCCAGGAGAACTCCATCCTGGACTCCAGCAACTACTCCATCCAGGAAGTGTGCAAGTACTGGATCCTGACCAACCACGTCTACAGCGCCAACACCGTCATCATGGACAAGACCTACTTCGAGTCTCTGCCCGCCGACATCCAGGCCGCCGTGCAGGAGGCGTCTGAGTACGCCGCCGAGCAGGCAAGCCAGGAGGTCCTTGCCAACGAGGGCGCCAAGCGCGCCGAGCTGGAGAAAGACTTCGGCGTGGAGTTCGTGGATGTGGACAACGCCGCCTTCGGCGCCGCTTTCGACGGCTTCGCGGAGCAGAACTTCCCCGCCCTGGCCGACTGGGCCAACGCGATCCGCGCCATGGCGTAATGGGCGCCATCCCCTGTTCTAAAGGAGTGTCGTGAAGAATGCTGAAGGCTTACTCTAAATTTCTGGACGGGATCGAGAAGCTCATCCGGGCGCTGCTCTTTTTGACAGTGGCCGTGATGGTGGTGGTGATGGTATATCAGGTCATCCTGCGCTACATCTTCTCGGCCTCCAACTCCTGGAGCGAGGAGCTTTGCCGCTACCTCTTCATCTACAGCGTGATGTTCGGCGCGGCCATCGCCGTGCGCCGCAACAGCCACCTGCAGATCGACGTGGTGACCGGGCTTCTCAGCGAGCGGATGAAAAAGATCATCACCATCATTGCGACCGCCGCCGGCATCGTGTTTTTGGGGTTCCTCTTCGCCTACTCCATCACCCTCTGCCAAACGGCCACCCGCACCATGTCGGCGGGCCTTCCGGGTGTCAACATGGCCATGGCCTACGCGGCTATGCCCATCGGCATCGTGCTGATGGTGCTTTGCAGCATCGAGGTCATCATCCGCTGCATCGAAGAGCTGCGCGGCAGCGGAAAGGGGGAGTGAGGATATGAACGTCGGCGTGCTTTTGATCCTGCTCCTGCTGGTGCTGGCCTTTGTGGGCCTTCCCATTTACATCGCCCTGGGCATCGCTACGCTGGTGACGCTAAACATGGCGGGCCTTCCCGCCATCGTGCTGCCCCAGAAGTTTTTTGCGGGCATGAATTCCAGTTCGCTTCTGGCCATCCCGTTCTTCATTCTGGCGGGCAACATCATGTCCCGCAGCATCACGGGCAAGCTTATCGAGATCTGCAACGCCTTCATCGGCCACATCAAGGGAAGCCTGGGCGTTGTGACGGTGGTGGCCTCCGCCCTGTTCGGCGCCATCTCCGGCTCCGGCGTGGCCACGGCCTCCGCCATCGGCGGCATCACCATCCCCGCCATGAAGGACGAGGGCTACCCCGCCGAGTTCGGCGCGGGCATCGCCTCCATCTCCTCCATTCTGGGGCCCATCATCCCGCCGTCCATCGTGCTGATCGTCTACGCCAGCATCACCAACATCTCCGTTGCGAAGCTCTTTTTGGGCTCCGCCCTGCCGGGCATGATCCTGGCAGGCTCCCTGGTGATCTATGCCCTGGTCTATGGCAAGCGGCACAACTTCCCCTCCCATGAAAAGACCACCGGCCGGCAGAAGGTCCACTCCCTCACCAGCGGCATCTGGGCGCTGCTGATGCCGGTCATCATCCTGGGCGGCATCTTCGGCGGCATCTACACCGCCACCGAGGCGGCGGCCATCGCCGTGGCCTATTCCCTCATCATCAGTCTCTTCGTCTATCGGGACATGAAGTTCTCCGAGCTTCCCGGCGTGTTTGCCGAGGGCGCCATCTCCACGGCGGCCATCATGATGATGGTGGGCCTGTCCAAGGCCTCCAGCTACGTGGTGACCACCTCGGGCCTGCCCCAGAGCCTGGTGGAGACCTTCAGCTCCCTGACCAACAGCCCCATCGTGATCTTGCTGCTGCTGAACATCGTGTTCCTCATCATCGGCATGCTGATGGAAGCCAACGCGGCGGTGGTGATGATGACGCCCATCCTCCTGCCCCTGCTGACGGCCTACAACATCGACCTTTTGCAGTTCGGCATCGTGATGAGCTTCAACCTGTGCATCGGGCTTGTGACGCCGCCGGTGGGCCTGTGCCTGCTGATCTGCAACCAGATCGCCAACACCAGCCTTGCCAAAGCCCTCAAGGCCATGATGCCCATGCTGCTCATCTCTATCATCGTGCTCTTCCTCATCACCTATGTCTCGCCGCTGACCACGCTGCTGCCTGCGCTGCTGCGAGGATAACATCCCTTGTAAGCCTCGTTTCGCAGGAGTAGACTCGCATATCGCGGCGGCATTGAGCCGCATTGGTCGGTGTGTAGCCCCGCTTTGCCCGGCCCAGGGTGTTTTTGCGGCGGCTTTGCCGCCGCAAAAGCGGAGCTTCCTTCCCTTCGGAGCGAAGTGCCAAGCGGTGCGATCGCGGCTTTCGCGATCCGCTGCGCAGGGGTAAGACAGAAAGGAGAAGTGTTATGCCAAAGATCGGTTTTCTCGGGATGGGCGTGATGGGCCTGCCCATGGCCAAAAACGTGGTCAAAAAATCCGGCTGTGAGGTGCTGGGCTACGACGTGGTGGAAAAACAGCGCACAGCCTTCGCGGAGGCCGGCGGCATCGCGGTGGAGGACCCGATGGAGATCTACACCACCTGCGATGTCATCATGCAGATCCTGCCCACCCATCCCATCATCATCGACTCGGTGGAAAAAGCCGTGCAGTACGGCAAGCCCGGCCGCATCATCATCGACCTGAGCTCCACCGCGCCGGACATCATTCTGGACCTGTACGCCAAGGTGAAGGCGGCGGGCATGTCCCTGCTGGATTCCCCGGTCAGCGGCGGCAACCCCATGGCCATCGCCGGGACGCTGGCCATCATGACCGGCGGCGACCGGGAGGCCTTTGACCAGGCCCGCCCCCTGCTAGAGTGCATGGGGAGCCCCGTGTACGTGGGCAAGGCCGGCGCCGGCAGCGTGACCAAGCTGGTGAACAACATGATCGCCGGCGCGTATCTGGCCGCCATGGCGGAGGGGTACGCCTTCGCCGCCAAGGCAGGCATCGACCTGCAGACCACCTTCGAGGCCACCAAGGGCGGCTTCGCCGGCGGCCCGCTGTACGCCAACAAGGTGCCCAAGATCATCGCCCGGGACTATGAACCCGGCGCCCGGATCGCCGTCCACCGCAAGGACATCCTCAACGCCAAGCACTACGCCCATTACCTGGGTGTGGACACGCCGGTGACGGATGTGACGCTGCACATCATGGACTGGATGAAGGACAACGGCTATATCGACATCGACCAGGCCGGTATGGTCAAGTACTTCGAGGACAAGATGGACGTCCAGGTGGGGCAGGAGCCCTAATACTCTGCGCATCTCCCAGCAGCATCGCGGCCCGGAGGGAAGACCCTCCGGGCCGCAGTCTTTCCTTCAGCGGTCGGACACTGGGGATGCTGACTGTCGGCGGACACTTTAAGTGCTGTGCCGCCGATACGCTCTGCCTACTGCGCTGCCGGCAGATGCTTTGGGCACTATGCTGCCGGTGCGCTCCGGGTGCCGTGCTGTCAGCAGCAGTCACGCCGGGACGTTGCGCCGGCGGCACGTCATGGCTCCGCAGCCGACCGCGCATCACGCCATGGATTCTCCGATGCCAAAAAGCGAGGCGAACAGCAGCGGAAGGAGCAGCAGCGCCGCAAGGACCAGCGTCACAAGGTACCGCCGCCCATGCCGCCTGTCCAACAGCAGTCCGCCGACGGAGAGCAGCAACAACAGCACCCCTCCCCCGGCCATCCCGTCATAGAGAAGCTTTGGGATCTGGAACAGTGCCATCGTTCCGCCGATGGTATACAAACGCATAAGGTCTTCACCTCCTGCCTGATTGGACGGCGAAGTATAAAAAAAGTTCCCACACCCGGGAAAGTGCCCTGATCCCGGCAAAACCGGCCTGGGCCCAGCAAAAAGCTGCTAATCTCAGAGAAAGCGAGGCCCCTATTCAAAGGAACAGCTCCCCACGGGGCAGGCGAAATCCCCTCCAGCCAAAACCGGCTCCCACAGCAAAAGAGGGCCGGAGCGCATGCGCTCCGGCCCTCTTTGTCCGCTCTTCGCAGGGTTTATGCACGCTTGCCGTCCGGCCTCAGCCGTCCAGCCGGCAGGAGGCCCAGATGGCGTTGTGGTCGGACAGCTCCGCCCCCTGGAAGGATGCCAGGGCGGAGCCGGGCTTGGCGAAGCCGCAGTCCTCCCGGGCGGTGGAGATGGTCCGGCTGGAGGAGGCGGTCAGGCCCCGCAGCAGCAGCCAGTCCAGCCGCAGGTCCAGGTGACCGCCGCCGGGCAGGGGCTTGCGCCGGGTCAGGATGGGCTTTTGCGGCTCCAGCGTGTAGCCCATGGCCGTCGCCGCGGGGAGGCACCCCTCCCAGGCGGCCACGTCCTCCAAACAGCGGCGCTGGAGAGCCGGGTCCGCCGCGATCTCACCGATGGCGTCCGTGTCCCGGCCGTCGAAGGTGTTGGTGTTCAGGTCACCGCCCAGAGCCACCGGCATGTGGGGGAACATCTCCTCCGCCGCACGGAGCACCGTTTCCAGCTGGGCCTGACGGCCTGGGCCGTGGGTGCGGTTTTCCAGGTGGATGGTGCCCACCCCCAGGGGCCGGCCGCCCACGTCCAGCTCCGCCAGGATGGCGAGCCGCCCGCCGATGCGCCGCTGGCGGTCAAAGTACCAGTTGTACTGCTCCGGCAGGCGCACGATCTGCGCCCGCTTGATGGGAAAACGGGAAAAAATGGCGTTTCCGTGGAACCCCTTGGGGTCCGCGCCGTTCACCAGCTCGATGAACTCCAGGCCAAACACGTAGTTCAGCCCCAGCCGCCGGGCAAGCTCCCGGGCGGTGTCCTTCCCGCCGGAGCGGACGCACCCGTCGTCCAGCTCGTTGGCCAGGATCACGTCAAAGGGCTGCATGCCGGGGCAGGTCTCCAAAAAGTCACCCAGCTCCGCCAGGTGCACGCCCCGCTCCATGTTGAAAACGCTGATGCCCAGCTCCGCCGGCACGGCGGCCGGAGCGGCGGCGATGTTATAGATCTCCGCCCGGGAGAACTGAGGGATCATGCCCATGACCTCCGTCTGCGGCGCCGTATCCAGCAGCGCGCCCAGGCGCTGTCGCTCTTCGTTGGGTATCCCGTTCATAAAATTGGCTCCTTTCAGGGGGGAGGCGCGGCGTCCCCCTCCTGTGGGGGAACGGCACAGTCGGCCTCCCGGGTTTCTCCTTGCCGCCCGCAAAGGGGCGGCCTGCATGGTCGCGGTCCCATTATACCTGATATGGGAATTTTATTCAATCAACTTGTCCTACAAAAAAACAGAATTCCGATTGTGTATCCTGCCGTCCCTCGGCCTCTTGCCAGACTTCGGCAGCGGGTGTATACTGGCATCAGCACCGCCGCGCCCTTGCAGCGCCGCCTGCACAAGGAGATGAGAAGATGGACGTCAATCCCTACGCAGTCATCCAGTCCCAATACCCCGCCTTTTCCGGGATCATGAAAAAAATCGCCGACTACGTGCTGACGGACTCCGACCAGATCCAGTCTATGAGCGTGCAGCGCCTGGCCTCCACTCTCTCTGTTGCGGAGTCCAGCATCGTCCGCTTCTGCAAGCTCCTGGGCTTCTCCGGTTTTGCGGAGTTCAAGATGAAGCTGGCCAAGTACAGCGCGGGCTTTTCCTCCTCCGTGTACGAGAGCGTATACGATCTGGATTCGGCGGAGCAGATCACGCGGAAGATCTTTGCCCTCAACTGCAAGACGCTGCAAAAGGCAGTGGAGCTGCTGGACTTCACCAAGGTCGAGGACGGCGCCCGGCTCATCCGCCAGGCGGAGCGGATCATCCTCTGCGGCATCGGCATGTCCGCCAGCATCGCGGAGAATTTCGCCACCCACCTGATGCGCATTGGCATGATGGCGGACGCCGTGACCGACCCGGAGCTGCTGCTCTTCGTCGCCAACCTCTCCCGGCCCGGCACGCTGTTCATCGCCGTTTCCAAGTCCGGCACCCAGTCCTCCCTGGTGGACGCCTTCCGCATCGCCCGGGAACGGGGCGCCTGGACCATGTGCCTGACCTGCTACACCGGTACGCCACTGGAGGCGTGCAGCGACGTGTGCATCCGGCACTATTTCCCGCCGGAGGAGCTGATCTCCACCCGGGTGGTGCAAAACACCCTGGTGGACTGCCTCATCACTGCCGCCACCATGGACCGGCAGTCGGACGTCATCGACCTGCTGGCCAAAAACCGCCAGGCTAAGGCATCCCTCCACCTGCGCTACGAGCTGCCCCGTCCGGAGCCCGCTCCCCGGCAGGACGAGGAAGACCCCTCTTGATAAAAAACCGCTGAGGCAAAGCCTCAGCGGTTTTTCTGCGAAGACGGGAGAACTCAGCCCATCATCAGCGTGGGCACGAACATGGAAAGGGGCTTGCAGAAGGTCACCAGCAGCAGCACCAGCACCATCATGGCGTAGAAGGGCAGGCACGCCTTGGTGGCCTCCTCGATCTTGATGCGGCCGATGGAGCAGCCGGCGAACAGCGCCGCGCCCACCGGAGGCGTGCACAGACCGATGGCCAGGTTCAAGATCAGCATGGCACCGAACTGCACCGGCTCCATGCCCATCTGGGTGGCCACAGGCAGCAAAATGGGGGTGAGGATCAGGATCAGGGGGCCCATGTCCATGATGCAGCCCAGCACCAGGCACATGAAGTTGATGAGAAGCAGGATCACCACCGGGTTATTGGAGATGCTCAAAAGCAGGTTCGTGACCATGGTGGGCACCTTCAAATAGGCCAGGAGCCAGCCGAACATGGAGGCGGTGGAGATCAGCGCCATGACCATGGCAATGGTCCGCAGGGCCTTGCGCAGGATGTTGCCCATCTGGCGCAGGGGGATCTCCCGGTAGATGAAGAAGGTGACGATGAAGGCGTAGATCACGGCCACGGCCGCGGACTCGGTGGCGGTGAACCAGCCGAAGATGACGCCGCCCACGATGATGATGCAGGTCATCAGACCCAGGATGGCGTCCTTGAAGGACTTCCAGATCTCCCGGGCGCTCATGAGGCGCCCCTTGGGATAGTTGCGCTTGTGGGAGATGATGGCGGTCATGATCATCAGCACGATGCCCAGCACGATGCCGGGGATCAGCCCGCCCATGAACAGCTGGCCGATGGACACGCCGCCGCCCGCCGCCATGGCGAAGAGGATCATGTTGTGGGAGGGGGGGATCATGACCCCCTGGCAGGAGGAGGTGACGGTGACGGCCACGGAGAAATCCTTATCGTAGCCGGAGTCCGTCATCATGGGAATGAGGATGGCGCCGATGGAGGAGGTGTCCGCCACAGCGGAGCCGGAGATGCCGCCGAAGAACATGGAGGCCAGGATGTTCACCTGGGCAAGGCCGCCCCGCATCCAGCCGACGCAGGCGTTTGCAAAGGTGATGAGCCGGCGGGAGATGCCGCCCTGGCCCATGATCTCGCCGGCCAGGATGAAAAAGGGAATGGCCAGCAGGGAAAAGCTCTGGACGCCGTTCACCATGCGCTGGAAGAGGGTGGCCAGCGGGATGTGCATATACAGCGCCGCCAGAACGGAGGAGATGCCCAGGGTGAAGGAGATGGGCATGCGCATCATCAGCAGGATCACAAAGGACCCCAGCAGGATGGCAATGGCGATGGACGTGTCAGGCATCGGTCTTGTCCTCCTTTTCGCTGATCTTTCCGCTCTGTCCGGCGGCCACCAAAACGGCGTTGAGCAGCACCAGAAGGCCGGACAGGGGCAGGATCACGTACAGCACGGCGCTGGGCAGCTTGGTAGCAGGCATGGTGGAGAGCCTGGTGGCGTTCATGATGACCAGGCCGAAGTACACCATGGTGCCGCCGAAGACGGCGATGAGGATGTGGTCGATGCTCTCCAGCACCCGGATGGCCTTGGAGGGAAGCTTTGCGGTGAACATCTCGATGCTGATGTGGATCTTCTCCAGCACGCCGATGGCCATGCCGATGAGGCTGAACCACACCAGCATCAGCGTGGCCACCTCCTGGGTCCAGGGAAAGCCCTGTCTGAAAATGTAGCGCAGGATCACGTCGATAAACACGATGATGGTCATGGCCACCATGCAGAGCATGGCGAACCACTCCAGTGCCTTAAAGAGGAGGCGGCTGCCCTTGCGCAGCAGTTCCATATTCTCTCTCCTTTTCTGTGGATTCCCGGCCGCCGCAGCAGCGGGAGGCCGGCGGATTCTCTTTCAAAAAGGGCGGCCGCACCGGCCGCCCTTTTGCGCATTGTCGGCCTCAGCCCAGCGCCTGCACGCGCTCCACGATGGCCTGCTGCTCGGCGTTGAGGAAGGAGTCGTACATGGGGGCCACGGCGTCCTGGAACGCCTTGAGCTCATCGGAGGTCAGGGTGGTCAGGGTGCAGCCCTTCTCAATGGCGATCTCCGCGTTCTTAGCCTCGGAGGCCTCCCAGGCGTCCCGGTGCCACACCTCCGCCTCCTTGGCGCTCTCAAAGATGATCTGCTGATCCTCGGCGGAGAGCTTGTCCATGGTCTGCTTGGAGGCCAGGATCATGTCGGGCATGTAGGAGTGGCCGTCATAGGTCCAGTAGGGAGCAACCTCCCAGAAGGACATCTCGATGTAGGAGGTCATGTTGTTCTCGGCGCCGTCCACCACGCCGGTCTGGATGGCGGAGTAGGTGTCGTTGAAGGGCAGGCCCACGCCGGCGGCGCCCAGCTGGCTCATGAGGGTCAGCATCAGGTCGGACTCGGACACGCGGATCTTCATGCCGGCCATGTCGGCGGGGGTGTGGATCTCCTTGACCTTGTTGAAAAAGTTCCGGGAGCCGGGATGGAGATAGGTGATGCCCACCAGGTTGTTGGCCTGGAAGGTGTCGAAGACCTCCTGGCCGATCTCGCCGTCCAGTACCTCAAAGAGGTGGTCCACGCTGGTGTACTCATAGGGCATCTGGAGGGCGTTCATCAGCGGGGCGAACTCGGCGGAGGCGCCGGAGGACACGCGGGTGAAGTCCAGACCGCCGAACTGGCACTGCTCGATGGTGGAGCGCTCGTCGCCCAGCTCACCGGCGAAGTGGCACTCGATGGTGATGCGGCCGTCGGTCTTCTCGTTCACCAGGTCCGCGAACATCTGGCAGGCCTGGGAGGTGATGTGCTCGGCGTTGTGGCTGTTGGCCAGGCGCAGCACCACGGTCTCGGTGTTGGCAGGGGTGGTGGACTCAGTGGGAGTAGCGGTCTCGGCAGGGGTGGTGCTGGGGGTGGTGGTGCTGGGGGCAGTGGTGCCGCCGCAGCCGGCGCAGGCCAGCAGGGTGCCGGCCGCCAGCAGGGACGCAAGAAGCTTCTTCATGTTCGTTCCTCCATATCGATTTTTTGCGGGACGCGGTGTCCCGGTCGTCCTGTACTTCTATTTTAGAAAAAAGCAAAAAGCAAAGAAATCGTAAAGTTTTGCGGTTCTCCTGTTCATTTTTTATTTCCCGTCGAAAAATATGCCTCAAATTTGTGCAAAAAGGCAAAACCATGCCCGGACTTCTCGAAGTCCGGGCATGGTTTTCGGTGCGGAGCGGTCACTCCTTCCCCTCCCGGCTGCGGCTGCGGTAAACGGAAGGAGTGAAGCCGGTGGCGCGCTTGAAGACCTTGGTAAAGTAGTTGGGGTCCGGGTAGCCGATGGAGCGGCCTACCTCGCTGACCGGAAGATCGGTGGAGGTCAGGCGCTGGCAGGCCTTTTCGATGCGGTAGGCGGACACGTATTCCAGGTACGTCTTTCCCGTGGCGGCCTTCACCTGGCGGGAGAAGTAAAAGGGGCTCATGTCCATGCTTTGGGCGGCGTCCTCCAGGGACACATCCTGGGTGTAGTGCTGGCGGACCCAGAGGCGGAAGGAGGTGGCGAAGGGGCTCTCCTCCCGGGGCGCCTCCGGCACGGCGCCTAAAAACCGCTGCAGCATCTCCCGCAGGTCCGCCTCCGACGCGGGCTTGAGAAGATACTCCTCCCCGCCGGAGCGCAGGGCGCCCACGGCGTAGTCGAACCGGTCATAGGCCGTGAGAAAGACCACGTGGGTCTGGGGCAGGTGCCGCTTGATGACCGCCGTGGCCTCCACCCCGGTGCGAAAGGGCATCTCCACGTCCATCAAGATCAGCTGGGGCTGGATCTGCAGCGCCTTGGCCACGGCGTCGTTTCCGTCCGCCGCGGTCTCGATGAGGGCCTCCTCCCCCAGGATTCCCCGCAGGCGGGAGGCCAGGGCCTCCCGGCTCTTGGCCTCATCCTCCGCGATGAGGAGCTTGGTCATGACTGCGCCTCCTTTACCGTGATGCGGGCCACAGTGCCGATGCCGGGCCTGCTGAATACGTCCAGTCGCCCGCCGCTGAGGGCCATGCGCTGGGCGATGTTGTCCAGTCCCACGGAGCGGTGCTCCTGCCGGGGAGGCAGGGCCGCCGGGTCGAAGCCGCAGCCGTTGTCCGTCACCGTGACCACGGTGCCGCCCTGCCGCCGGCGCCGGACCCGCACCCGGATGTGGCCCCCCTCCGGACAGGAGCGGAGCCCGTGGAGGATGGCGTTTTCCACCAGGGGCTGCAAAATGAACTTGGGCACCACCACTCCCTCCAGGGCCGGGTCGGAGCAGATCTCCATGGAGATGCGCTCGCCGTACCGGGTCTCCTGAAGCTCCATGTAGTCCCGGAGGAGCTGGATCTCCCGGCCCAGGGTCACCAGCTTTTCGTCGCTTTCCAGGGAGTAGCGGAAAAAGCTGGACAGGCGCAGGATCAGGTCCTCCGACAGCGGGGCCTGCTCCTCCCGGGCCAGGGCCGCGATGGTGCTGAGGGTGTTGAAGAGAAAGTGGGGGTTGATCTGGCTTTGGAGCTGGGCGAAGCGTCCCTCCTCCAGCATCTGCTGCATCCGGGCGGCCTCCGCCTCCTTTTTCAGAAGGCTCTTCTCCATCTCCGCCTGGCGCTCCCGGGCCCGGAAGGTGCGGCGGATCTCCCGCTGCATCAGGTTGAAGGACCGGGCGGTGCGGCCCAACTCGTCCTTTCCCCGCACCGCCAGGGGCGGCGCGTCATACTGCCCGGTGCCGATGATGTCCGCCGCACGGCCCAGGTCCGTCAGGGGGCGGATGAAGCTGCGGGTGAAGAGCATCAGCAGCAGCGCCAGCACCACCATGGACAGCACCAGCAGCCCGGAAAGCTCCCGGGTGTGACGAGAGTTGGCGCTCTCGATCTCCCGCCACTGCTGCTCGCCCTGGGCCATGCGGGTGTCCAGCAGCTCCCGGGCGTAGCCGTCGATATAGGAGGACTGGGTCTTGAGGGACAGATACCGGGCGATGAGGTCCCCCTCCTGCCGGGAGAGCATGGTCTCCTGTGAGGTGCGGTAATACTCCATGGCATTTTGGATGGCCCGCTTGAGCACGTACTCCGCCCGCTGGTCCGTCTGCCAGCTGGGCCGCAGGCGGAGCAGGGTCCTGTCCGTCAGGCGGATGGCCTCCCGATAGGCGTCCTCCGCCTCCGACAGGGCGTTGGGGCGGATATACTCCTCCAGACAGACGATCTCCGCGGAAAAGGCGTCCAGAAACTCCGTGATGTCCATGTAATCGTCCATGATGATGGCAGAGGCACGGGTGAAGCCGTGAAGCTGGATCATGGCCGCGCCCACCGCCACCCAGGCCGCCGCCAGCACGCCGACCATCAGCAGGATGTATTTGATCTTGATGGAGAGGTTGTGCCACCCCTGCCCCAGCCGCTTCAACACCCGCGTGTCCCCCTTCGTTTTTCCCCAGTGTATACCCAAAGCGGAGTCTCCGTCAATGAAAAAGCGGGAAAGGCCCCTCCGGCGGTACCAAAGGGGCCTTGCGCCGTGCCTGCCGGCGCATTCAAAAAAGCAAAGACGCCCCCCAATGGGGACGCCTTCGCTTTTTGCTGATGCAGGCATAGACTCCGGTGGAAAAGTCAAGCCCCTCTGAAGGCCTCACACCCGGGCGACGCCGCTTTCATACGCGGCCTGGCGGACGGCAGAGGCCACCGCGTCCTTCACCCGGGGATCGAAGGCGGCGGGGATGATGTAGTCCGCGGACAGCTCCTCCTCCGAGATGAGCCCCGCCAGGGCCTGAGCGGCGGCCAGCTTCATGGCGTCGTTGATGTCGCTGGCCCGGGCGTCCAGCGCCCCCCGGAAGATGCCCGGGAAGGCCAGAACGTTGTTGATCTGGTTGGGATAGTCGCTGCGGCCGGTGGCCACCACCGCCGCGCCGCCGGCCTTGGCCTCGTCGGGGAAGATCTCCGGCGTGGGGTTGGCGCAGGCGAAGATGACGGCGTCCTTAGCCATGGTGCCCACCATGGCGGGCGTAACCATGCCCGGAGCGGAGACGCCGATGAAAACGTCCGCCCCGGCCAGCACGTCCGCAAGGGTCCCGACGCGCCGGGCCGGATTGGTCAAAAGCGCCATTTCCTCCTTGATGGGGTTCATTCCCTCCGTGCGGCCGGCGTAAATGGCGCCCTTCCGGTCGCAGAGGGTCACGTCCCTCGCCCCGGCGGAGAGCAGCAGGCGGGTGATGGCGATGGCCGCGGCGCCGGCGCCGTTGATGACGATGCGCACCGCCTCCAGCTTCTTGCCCACCACCTTCAGCGCGTTGGTGAGCCCCGCCAGAGTGATGACGGCGGTGCCGTGCTGGTCATCGTGGAAGATGGGGATGTCGCACCGCTCCTTGAGCTT
Organism: Oscillibacter sp.; assembly: GCA_017469475.1. GTDB lineage: Bacteria > Bacillota > Clostridia > Oscillospirales > Oscillospiraceae > Oscillibacter. The sequence continues at coordinate 20,142 of JAFUGI010000078.1, forward strand.
CTGCTCGATGGCAAAGCACCGGGGGGCGGCGATGTCCTCCAGATTCACGCCGCCGAAGGACCCGGCCAGGAGCGCCACCGTGTTCACGATCTCGTCCACATCCTTGCTGCGGATGCAAAGGGGGATAGCGTCCACGCCGCCGAAGGCCTTGAAGAGGACGCACTTGCCCTCCATCACCGGCATACCGGCCTCGGGACCGATGTCTCCCAGGCCCAGAACAGCGGTGCCGTCCGTCACCACGGCCACGGTGTTCCACCGGCGGGTCAGCTCATAGCTCTTATCCACGTCCTTCTGGATCTCCAGGCAGGGCTGGGCCACTCCCGGCGTGTAGGCCAGGGAGAGGGCCTCCTTGCTGTCCACGGCGGCCCGGGGCGTCACCTCCAGCTTTCCGCGCCACTCGTAGTGCAGCCGCAGGGATTCCTTTGCGTAGTCCATAATCGTACCTCTTCTCTCCGCCCCTTTCGGGCGGTAATTTTGTAAGCTCGACCGGCCCGTCACGGCCGGTCCGCCGCCTTGCCCTCCCCCGTCATGCTCTGGCGGTAGCGCCGAGGCGGCATCCCCACGTGACGGGTGAATTGCAGGTCAAAATAACTCTGCGTCTCGTACCCAACCAGCTCCGCGATGCGGCCCACGGGCAGTTCTGTCTCCAGCAGCAGCGTCTGGGCCTCCCCGATACGACGGCGGGTGAGATACTGCATGGGCGCATAGCCAAACGTCCGCTTGAAGACATGGGAGAGATAGCCGGGGCTGATGCGCAAGTCGTCCGCAATGCTCTGCAGGGTCAGGGGCCTTGCATACTGCACGTCCAGATATCGCTTGATTCGAAGGCCCAGCTGGTCCGAGCGGGGAAGGTCCTCCTCCCGCCGCTCCCCGATGACCGCCAAAACGGTCGCAAGCAGGGATAGCGTCAGATACCCGCAGGCGGCTCCTGCTTGCGCATCCCGGCCGTCCAGACCCTGGTAGATCAGGTCGAAGAGCGTCCACAGGCGGGAAAACCGCTCCCCGGCGGGAAAGAGACACCCCGCCTCCGGCGGCGCCAGGGCATTTTCCCCCAGGCCGGGAAGCTGGAGCCCCGTCACCGCCACGCAGTACCAGCTCAGGGCGCTTTGGGGGTCTGCGATCTCGTCATGCACCACGCCGGCGTTGTAGATCAGAAGGCTCCCGGCGCATATCGTCTGCCGCTGGTCGTCCAGCAGAAATTCTCCGCTGCCGCTGACCACCAAAATGACCTCCGCCAGGTCCCGATGGGAGTGCATGGCTCGGGGATGGGGCAGGACCGAGTCCGGCGTGATGCGGCTGGCATAGACCAGGCGGGGTGGATGGGCCCCATTGAAGGGAAACAGGTCGTCCTGCCGGGCAAAGCGCTGTGTGTTGTTGGCCGCAGGCATGGTGTCCCCTCCCCTCAAACCGCCGGCCGACCCGGCAGGCCTTGTTCGCGTTTATGATACCACAGTTTTCCCCCGCTGGAAAGTGGCAAAAAGCAAGATCGTGATACTCCGCCCCGGTGCGCAAGCCGATGCCGGAAGAGCGGGCGCGGCGGCCACGCCCTCCATTTTCACGATCCTGTGCCCCGCGACGCCCGGTTTTCGGTGTTGGCGGGAAAACGATCACCTTTTTCTCCTCTTTTTCGGAAAGCGCGAAAAAAAGCAGGATGCGCAAAGCGGCCGCCGCCCGCCTCCGGTATACTGAGGGTGCCGCGATATGCGGACAGGAGGGTCTTTCGATGCAAAACAACAATACCGCCCGGTGCTCCGGCGCCGTCATTTTAGTGCTGGGTGCCCTGGGCTTTTTGCTGGGCAGCTGCGAATATGTCTCTGTGGTGATCTTGCCGGAGGTGGCGGCGGACCTGCGCGTCTCGCTGGACGACGCGGGTCGGCTGGTGTCCATTTTTGCCGCGTCCTATGCCGCCGGTACGCCGCTTTTGACCGCCGCCACCGGCCGCCTGCCTCGGTTTCGGTTACTGATGGGCCTGATGGCCCTGTTTCTCGCGGCCAACGCCGGGTGTATGCTGGCCCCCTCCCTGGGCGTGCTGTACCTCTTCCGAGGGCTTGCCGCCGTATCCGTGGGCACCGCCACTGCGGCGGCCCAGCTTTTTGCCGGGGGCGCGGTGCCGCCGGAGCGGCGGGTCCGGGCGGTGACCGCGGTCTACACCGGCATGGGCCTTTCCACCATTGTGGGAAATCCGCTGAACAAGGCCCTGTGCGCCCTGTGGGGCTGGCGGGCCTCCTTTGCCCTCATCGTGCTTGCGGGGGCAGCCCTGCTGCCCTTTCTCTCCCGGGTGCTTCCCCACGATCTGCGGATGAAGGGTGCCGCTGCCGGCGCGGGGCAGTTCGCCGTGCTCCGGGACCGGCGCTATCTTCTCAGCGCGGCCATGACCGTGTGCGGCTACGCCGCCTCCTACACGGTGTATACCTACCTGACGCCCATTCTGACAGATATGCTGCACCTGCAAAGCGGTGCCCTGGCCCTGGTGCTGACCGGCGTGGGCCTTTGCTGCACGGGGAGCAACCTTCTGGGCGGCTGGCTGGGAGGCCGGGGCGGCGTGGAGCGGACGCCCGCCGTTCTGGCCCTCCAGGCTCTGGTGCTCTGCACCCTGCCGTGGCTTCTGGGCTCCGCTGCCACCGGCCTTGCCGCCGTTGGTGCCATGTGCCTGCTCCTCTACTTTTTGGCATCCCCCGTCCAGCTGTACACCGCTGATCTTGCGGAGCGGTCCTACCCCGCCTCCGCCGGCCTCTGTGCCGCCACCCTGTCCGTGGCGGCCAACATCGGCATCGCCGCCGGCTCCCTGCTGGCAAGTCTCCTGCGGCCGGTCCTGGGGCTGAGGCTGCTGGGGCTGCCCGCCGCCGCGCTGGCCCTGGCGGCCCTGGGACTGAATCTGGCCCTGCGGAGGGAGCGGCGGGGCATCCCGCACTCTGCGCTTTGTGCGCATTATTTGCGTATATGACGCATATTCCACGATTAATCTGTTGTAATATCCTAAATTTCTTTTCTTAATTTTGTCGTAATTAACAAACTTTTTCGCAAAATTTGCATTTGGTGAAATTGCCGGTTTCTTTGCGGCGGCAGGGGCATATATACTAAAATCAGATTTTTCCATCTTCCGGACGGCCCTCGGCCGCGCCGGCAAAGGAGCGCAGTATGGAGCTTACTTCTCTTTTCACCCTCTGCGGCGGGCTGGCCTTCTTCCTCTACGGCATGACCACCATGTCCAAAAGCCTGGAAAGGATGGCCGGTGGGCGGCTGGAGCGGCTGCTCCGCACCCTGACCGCCAGCCGCTGCAAGGGACTGGCGCTGGGCGCGGTCATCACCGTGGCCATCCAGTCCTCCTCCGCCATGACGGTGATGCTGGTGGGGCTGGTGAATTCCGGCGTCATGGAGCTGTGGCAGACCGTCAGCGTCATCATGGGCTCCAACATCGGCACCACCCTGACCCCCTGGGTCCTGGCTCTGACGGGGATGGAGAGCGCCGGCGGGGCGTGGGACCTTCTGCGGCCGGAGAGCTTTTCCCCTCTGGCCGCCCTGGCGGGCGTTGCGCTGATGCTGGGGTCCCGGCGCCAGCGGCGGCGGGATCTGGGCCGCATCCTGGTGGGCTTTGCCATCCTCATGTACGGGATGCAGCTCATGCAGGAGGCGGTCCTGCCCCTGGCGGAGCTGCCGGGCTTTTCCCGCCTTCTCACCGCCTTTGCCCATCCCCTCCTGGGGCTGCTGGCCGGCGCGGTCTTCACCGGGGTCATCCAGTCCTCCGCCGCGTCAGTGGGCATTTTGCAGGCCCTCAGCCGCGCCGGCTCCCTCTCCTACGCCGCGGCCATCCCCATCATTCTGGGCCAGAACATCGGCACCTGCGTCACCGCCCTGCTCTCCGCCATCGGCGTCAACCGCCGGGCCCGGCAGGTGGCGGTGGTCCACATCGCCTTCAACGTGCTGGGCTCGGCGGCCTTCCTGCTCCTGTTCTGGGCCGGCGGGGCGCTGCTGGACCTGCCCCTCCTGGGGCGGGCCGTGACGCCCATGGGCATCGCCGCCTGCCACACGGTCTTCAACGTGGGCACCACCTGCCTGTTGCTGCCCTTCTCCCGCCAGCTGGAACGGCTGGCGGAGGGGCTGCTTCCCAGTGGGGACAAGCCCCGGCAGGAGATCTTTTTGGACCCGCTGCTGCTGCGCACTCCCGGCGCCGCCCTCAGTGAATGTGCCGTTCTGGCCGGGCGCATGGGCGCCCTGGCCCGGGAGGATCTGGCGGCAGCCATGGCCCAGGTAGAAGCATACACGCCCCAGCGGGCCCGGCAGATCCAGGAGACGGAGACGCTGCTGGACACCTACGAGGACCGCCTCAGCGATTATCTGGTGACCCTCTCCCAGCACGGCGTCTCCCAGGAGGACAGCCGCACCGTCTCCCGCCTGCTCCACGCCATTGGGGACTTCGAGCGCATCGGCGACCACGCCCTGAACCTCCAGGAGTCCGCCCAGGCCCTGCATCAGGAAAAGCTCTCCCTGTCCGCCGCGGCCCAAAGCGAGCTGCGTGTGCTGCTCACCGCCGTATCCGATACGGCGGACGCGGCCCTGACCGCCTTTTCTGCGGGCGACGCCTCCGCCGCCGAGCAGGTGGAACCGCTGGAGGAGGCGGTGGATCAGCTGACAAAGCAGCTGCGCGCCCGGCACATCCGGCGCCTGCAAAGGGGCGTCTGCTCCATTGCCGCTGGCGCCGTGCTGGACGATGTTCTCACCGATCTGGAGCGGGTGGCGGACCACTGCTCCAACATCGCCCTGGCTGTGTTGGACAGCGCCGCCGGCCCCCACGCCAGCTCCCGCGCCATGAAGGGCCAGGCCGCCTTTTCCCGGGCCCTGGCCCGGGCCATAGAGACCTATCGCCTGCCGCCGGAGGTCCCTGCGGAATAGTGGGGGCCAAATCGGGGGACCCTCTTCTTATTCTGAAACGAGGAGGCCGTTCCCATGTCCATTTCCTTTTCCGAGAGCGAGACCCGGCAAAACCTGATGCGCGCCTTTGCCGGCGAGAGCCAGGCCCGCAGCCGCTACACCATCGCTGCGGAGCTGTGCCGCCAGCAGCAGCTCTACGCCCTGGAGGCGGTGTTCACCTTCACCGCCGGCCAGGAGCACGCGCACGGCGCGCTCTTCTGGAAGCAGCTCCAGCCATCTTCCGGCACCCAGGTCCCCCTTCAGGCGGACTACCCAGTGGACGTCACCAACGATGTTTCCCAGCTCCTCCGCCAGGCCCAGCAGCATGAGTACGCGGAGGCCGGCTCGATTTATCCCGTCTTTGCGGAGGCGGCCCGGCAGGAGGGCTTTTCTCAGGCCGCCGCCCTCTTCCAGTCCGTCGCCCCCATCGAGCAAAGCCACGGCGACCGCTTCGGCGCCTTGGCGGACCTGATGGAGCAGGGAAAGCTCTTTGTCTCCGACGCGGCGTGCGGCTGGATGTGTCTCAACTGCGGCCACATCCAGGAAAGCCCCGAGGCTCCCAAGACCTGCCCCACCTGTGGCCACCCCCAAGGGTACTTCCTCCGGCTGGAGCTGGCGCCCTACACCCTTCCCCAGAGGGCCGGGGGCTGCACTGGCGCAGGCGCTCGGGGGCGCCCGGCGGGCTCCATACGCGCCGCAGGCGATGCGGGCACGGGGCCTCCGGTGCGCCGCTCGGCAAGCCGCTTCCATGGAAAGAACGCCGGCCTCCCGCGGGAGACCGGCGCTCTTTTTGGCGTTCTCTTTTGACCGGGTTCCTTCCTCAGTACCCGATGATGAGGCCCTTTTCCATGGCGTAAAAGCTGGTGAGACCCCGGCAGGGCAGGATCTCCACGCTCTTTACCGGGAGGGTGCGGAGGATCTCCTCCTTCAGCTTCAGGGCGCCGGTGGGGTTTTCACAGTGGCAGATGATGACCTCGGCGCCGGTGCAGTCCTTGCTCTGGGCCATGAGCTCCGTGATGGCCCGGTAGGTCCTCCCCTCCCCCCGGGCCTTGCCCGAGACGTGGATGGTGCCCTGGGGCGTGCCGTCGGCGATGACGTGGATGCCCAGGGAGTGGAGAAGGGTCCCCACCAAGGGGCGCATCCGGCCGTTTTTGATGAGGTTGTCAAAATTCTCCAGGGTGAAGCAGGTGCGCAGCGCCGCCTGATAGAGGCGCAGCTCGTCACAGATCTCGCCATAGCGCACCCCCATGGGGTCCGCCTCCATCAGCCGGATGGCCCGGCGGATCAGCAGCACCATAGCCCCGGCGGTGGCCCGGGAGTCGATGATGCAGATCTCCTTTTCCGGGTGCTCCTCCAGCACCAGCTCCCGCCCCTGCACCGCCGCGTTGTAGCAGCCGGAGAGGTTGCCGGAGATGGTGAAGCACACCGTCTTGTCCCCCTTTTCAAAGGCCTGGGCAAAGGCCGCCGGAGAGGGGCAGGCCGTGGTGGAGGCGCTCTTCTCCTCCGCCATGGCGGTGAGCATCTCGGGTACATACAGGCTGTCGTCGTCCAAAAACTCCCGGCCGCCCACATGGATGCGCAGCGGCACGGTGGAAAAGAGGACGCTCCCCCCCGTCATGTCGCTCTGGCGCAGGTCACAGCTGCTGTCGCTGACAACGTTCCAAATCATATGACGCTCCTTGTAATATAGTTTTAAATATTACTTTTTTCCTATCATACCCCATCGTGGGGCGTTTGTCAACGGCGAACCGGCCCGGCGGCGAAAAAACTTCCCTCCGCCCCCTGCCGCCTCCGCCGCCGGATGAGGCTGTCAAGCCGCCCGGAACCGTCCGGAATTTACAGAAACTTCATGAAAAAATGAGGCTTCATTCTTGTGGGGGTGCCGTTCTTGTGGTATCATAAACGCAAACCATGCGGCCATGCCGCATGGACGCGCACGGCGCGGTTTTTGCAAGGCAAAAACTTTGCGTTGTATGGAACCATCAAATTTTTGCGCCCGTGAGCGCAGTGCGGCGAAGCCGCGCCCCAGGTGCTCCGCACCCGGAAAATTTGTGGTATCATAAACGCAAACCATGCGGCCATGCCGCATGGACGCGCACGGCGCGGTTTTTGCAAGGCAAAGCTTTTCGCCCTCCGGGACCTGCGCCCTTGGGCACCATGCGGCGCGTCCGCACGGCCGGGTGCTGTGCGCCCGGGAAAGTTGCGGTATCCCCCATGCGATGATGCCGCGGAGACAGGCCCCTTTCCGGAAAGGAGTTTTGAATAGAGATGGACCAAAACAACAATAACAAGAAAAACAACAAGAACAGCAGCAACCTGCGGGGGCTGCTGCAGCTGGTGGGCTGGGCGCTGGTCATCACCGTGCTGGTGAGCTACGCCAGCTCCTACATGACCAATTCCAGCCGGCGAGCCTCCTCCCTGGAGCTGGAGTACGGCGAGTTTTTGCAGATGGCGGAGAGCGGCTCCCTGGCTGAGGTGGACTTTGCCAACGACGAGGACATCCTCATCCTCACCCCGCGGGACGGCAGCGTCTTCACCGGGAAGGACGGCGTCACCTACACCAAGGCCACCGATGAGCGGGGCGGCGTGTTCTATACCTACACCGACGATCTGGGCCAGGAGCGGCAGACCGCCCTGCGGCTTTTCACCGTGCGGGTGGAGTCCAAGGACGCCACCGTGGCCTTTTTGCGACAGAACAGCCAGGACGTGCGCATCAACCAGGACTATCAGGCGGCCATGAGCCCCATTTTGATCTTCCTCATCAACCTGCTGCCCTTCGTGGTAATCCTGCTGGGCATGTCCCTCTTCATGAACTGGATGGCCAAAAAGGGCGGCATGGGCGGTATCGGCGGCATCGGTGGCGTGGGCAAGGCCAATGCCAAGGTGTATATGGAAAAGTCCACCGGCGTCACCTTCCGGGACGTTGCGGGGCAGGACGAGGCCAAGGAGTCCCTGACGGAGATCATCGACTTTCTCCACAACCCCGGAAAGTACACCGACATCGGCGCCAAGCTCCCCAAGGGCGCGCTGCTGGTGGGCCCTCCGGGCACCGGCAAGACCCTGCTTGCCAAGGCCGTGGCCGGAGAGGCCAACGTGCCCTTCTTCTCCATCTCCGGGTCTGACTTTGTGGAGATGTTCGTGGGCGTGGGCGCGAGCCGGGTGCGGGACCTCTTCAAGGAGGCCAGCAAGGTGGCCCCCTGCATCGTGGTCATCGACGAGATCGACACCATCGGCAAGTCCCGGGACAACCGCATGGGCGGCAACGACGAGCGGGAGCAGACCATCAACCAGCTGTTGGCGGAGATGGACGGCTTCGACCCCACCAAGGGCGTCATCCTGCTGGCCGCCACCAACCGCCCCGAGGTGCTGGATCAGGCGCTGCTGCGCCCCGGCCGGTTCGACCGGCGCATCATCATCGACCGGCCCAACCTGGCCGGGCGGCTCGCCACCCTCCAGGTCCACACCCGGAATATCAAGCTGGCGGAGGACGTGAACCTCAAGAAGGTGGCTCTGGCCACTGCCGGATGCGTGGGCGCCGACCTTGCAAACCTGGTGAACGAGGCGGCCCTCCGGGCCGTGCGTAAGGGCCGCCGCCTGGTGACCCAGGAGGACCTGCTCTCCGCCTTCGAGCTGGTCATCGCCGGCACGGAGAAAAAGGGCAGCGTGCTCACCGAGTTTGAAAAGAAGCTGGTGGCCTACCACGAGGTGGGCCACGCCATGGTGGCCTACCGGCAGAAGAACACCGAGCCGGTGCAGAAGATCACCATCGTCCCCCACACCCAGGGCTCCCTGGGCTACACCCTGCTGATGCCGGAGGAGGACAAGACGGAGCTTCGCACCAAGGACGAGCTCATGGCCAAGATCACCGTATCCATGGGCGGCCGGGCCGCCGAGGAGGTGGTCATGAACACCATGACCAACGGCGCCTCCCAGGACATTCAGGACGCCACCAACGTGGCGCGGAACATGGTGGCCATGTTCGGCATGAGCGACGAGTTCGGCATGATGGCCCTGGCCTCCCGCCGCAACCAGTATCTGGACGGCGGCTACGGCATGGACTGCGCCCAGGATACCGCCGCCGCCATGGACAAGGCGGTGAAGGACATTCTGGACCGGTGCTACCGCAAGGCCGTGGAGGTCATCCAGGAGAACCGGGAGGACATGGACAAGGTGGTGGCATACCTTCTGGAAAAGGAGACCATCACCGGCGCGGAGATGGTGGCCATCATCGAGGGCCGGGACCCGGCGCTGGTAGAGGACGCCTATGCCTCCACCGCCCAGGAGGGCTTCCGCCCCTCCCAGCCGGACCGGATCGAGCCGGCGGCCAAAAAGGTGCACATGATCTCCCAGAAGATCGAGGCGCCGGAGACGCCGGAGACGCCGGAAACGCCAGAGCCGGCAAAGACGCCGGAAACGCCGGAGCCCCAGGCCGGCGCCGCCCCTGATGACGGCGCGCCGGGCCAGACGCCGCCGGACACAACGAAATGACGCAAAGGACCGCCCCCGGCTTCTCGCCGGAGGCGGTCCTTGTTTTCTTCTCAGCGCCTGCAGATCACCAGGATGTTCCGCCGGTCCTCATCCAGCCGCACCGAATAGCGGGTGACCTTCTCGGCCGACGCTTCCGCCCCGAAGAGGCCCACCAGCACCCGCTTCCCGGCGATGTCCAGCCCGCCGATGAGCTGCCCATTCGCGACGCGCTGGCGGATGGGCAGGGAGTTCCCGGTGCGCTCCCCCTCCAACAAAAACCGCACGCCCACCTGGGGGCTTCCCCCCTGGTCCCGCATCAGCTCCACATACCGATACCGCCGGTAGTCCCCCAGCAGCTTGCAGGCGGCCGTATTGAAGGTAATGCGGCCAAAGCCCAGGCTGGCGGCAGGCTGTGTTCTGCCCTTGGCGGTGTCATCGATCCGGACCACTTCCCAATCCATACTCATTCCTCCCACTTGTTTTTTTACACGATAACATACAATAGTCTATTCTTTCAACGAGATTTTTTGTACTAAATAATACTTTCTACTTTTTTATGTTTCTTTTGTTTCTATTCTATACTGGCATGTTTCCCTCCAGAAGATTAGATCCCGCCCCTGCCGATGTTCCGGCGGGGGCGGGATCTGGGTGCTCTGGTGTTCAGGCGGGTTGGTGCTGGGGTGCGGTTTCCGCTGTTGGCGGCAGATGGGCCATGCACTGGCGGTAGATGCGGGCAAAGTACCAGATCTCCGCCGCGGCGGTGATGGCCCAGGAGAAGATGTACAGCAGGTACAGGGAAGAGATGGTGCGGAAGTGGGCGAAAACCGTGTAGATCCAGAGGATTCGGAACACGCAGGAGCCCAGGATCACCATGACGGTAGGCACGCCGCTTTTCTCCAGTCCCCGGGAGGCGGCGATGGTGCCGTCCATAAAGGCAGAAAACCCGTAGCTCAGGCACATGATGCGCAGGCGGCTCATGCCGGCCTCCACCACCAGGGCGTCCTTGGTGAAGAGGGAGAGAAACTGGGGCCCCAGCGCCAGCAGCAGCGCCCCCAGCACCACCCCCGCCCCGAAGGCGTAGCCAATGGAGAGGAAGTAGCTGCGGCGGATGCGCTGGCGCTTGCCGGCGCCGTAGTTCTGGCCGATGAAGCTGCTGCACGCGGTATAAAAGGCGGCCATCACGTTGTAGATGATGCCGTCCGCGTTGGCGGCGGCGGAGTTCCCCTCCACCATGGTAGCGGAGAAGGAGTTGACCGCCGCCTGAATGAAGAGGTTGGCCAGGGCGAAGATGCCGTACTGCACACCGGCGGGAATGCCCAAGGTCAAAATGGCCCGGCTGCGCCCTGGATGGAGCCGCAGCGCCTCCGGCCGCAGGGCAAAATCGGTCCCCGCCCGGAAGAGGGCGCGGACGATGAGGATGGCGGAGATGTACTGCGAGATGACGCTGGCCACCGCCACGCCGTCCACATCCATGCCGCACACGAGAACGAAAAACAGATTCAGCCCCAGATTCACCAGTCCCGCTGCAGTGAGATACACCAGGGGACGGCGGGTGTCCCCCGCGGCGGAAAAGACGGCGTTTCCGAAGTTGTAGAGTCCCAGGGCCGGCATCCCCAAAAAGTAGATGCGAAGGTACAGCGCCGCGCCGTCGATGAGCTCGTCCTTGGTGTGGAGCAACTCCAGGATGGGACGGGCAAAGGCCACGCCCACCCCCGTAAGCAGCAGCCCCGCCAGGGCGCAGAGGATGGCGGCGGAGTGCACCGTCTGGCGCAGGGCGTCGGTGTCCCGGGCGCCCAGGTGCAGCGCCGTGAGCACGTTGACGCCGCCGCCCAGGCCGATCAAAAAGCCGGTGAACAGCGTCACAAGCGTGGTGGTGGAACCCACGGAGCCCAGCGCCGCGGGGCCGGCGAACCGGCCCACCACGGCCACGTCCGCCATGTTGAAAAGCACCTGCAGCACGTTGGAAAAAATCAGCGGCAGGCTGAAGAACAGGATCTGCCGCCCCAGGGGGCCCTGGGTCAGATCCTGCTGTCGGGAATTCATGGAAGCGATCCTCTCTTTCGGTTTTGCTGCGGTCCGCCCTTGGCGGACCGCACCTGAGTGTAGCACGGCGGCGGAGGGATTGCAAGGGTGGATTGCCCCTTTCGGCGGGAAAAATGCGCAGCCGCCGCGCAACAGAAATTTGGCCCGGAGGCGGCCAATGGGTTGACAGGGCCGCCCTTTTGGCATAAGATAGTGATACATTGGAATAATGAGGCGTCCGGTAGGTAAGGCTACCACAGGGATATGGATCGCTGCCGCGAAATGATGGAGACATCATGAGATGGTTTGAACAGGCGATATCGAAACGAAGGTATCATCTAACGCGATTTCACCGCCTTGTGAGGCTAAAGCTTGAACGGTCAGGAAGCGGCGTGGGCCGTATTCCGGGAAGTCAGGTTCTCCAAGTCGTGCCGGGCGGGACGATTGGGGAGCTTTCTTTTTCCCCGGCGGCCCGGAGTTCCCACGGCGTTTCCCGGCAGGGAGGATCCATGCGCCCCTTGCGAAATATATTTCGCAAGCGACAAACGCCCCATATTTCGGAAAGGAGGTCACGCGCCATGCTGGACAAGGAAGAAGAGCGCTCCAAGCTGCTGGAAGAGATTGAGGATCTGATCGAGCGAAAACGATATGCCCAGCTGCGAGACCTCCTGCTCCCCCTGGAGGCGGCGGACATCGCCGCCCTGTGCCAGGACATGAAGGAGGATACTATCCCGCTGGTCTTCCGGCTCCTGCCCAAGGAGCTGGCGGCGGAGGTCTTCGTGGAGCTGGACTCCGACCAGCAGGAGCTGCTGATCCGAGGCTTTTCCAACGCCGAGCTGAAGGAGGTGCTGGATGAGCTGTACCTGGACGACACTGTGGACATCGTGGAGGAGATGCCCGCCGGGGTGGTCAAGCGCATTTTGCAGCACTCCGACCCGGAGACCCGCAAGAGCATCAACGAGGTCTTGAAGTATCCGGAGGATTCCGCCGGCAGCATCATGACCACGGAGTTCGTGGATCTGCTGGCCACCATGACGGTGGAGGACGCCCTCAAGCGCATCCGCCGCACCGCCCAGGATAAAGAGACCATCAACATCTGCTATGTCATCGACGAGGGGCGCCACCTTCTGGGCGTGCTCTCCATCCGGACGCTGCTGCTGGCGGAGGAGGACGACGTCATCGGCGACATCATGGAACAGCACTATATCGCCGTGCAGACGCTGGACGACCAGGAGGTCGTGGCCCGGACCCTGAGCAAGTACGATTTTCTGGCGCTGCCGGTGGTGGACAAGGAAAACCGGCTGGTGGGCATCGTCACCGTGGACGACGCCATGGACGTTTTGCAGGAGGAGGTCACGGAGGACATCGAGAAGATGGCCGCCATCCTGCCCTCCGACAAGCCGTACCTGAAAACCGGCATTTTGGAGACCTTCCGCTCCCGCATCCCGTGGCTGCTGCTGCTGATGGTGTCCGCCACCTTCACCGGGCAGATCATCTCCGGCTTTGAAAACGCCCTGGCCGCCGTGACGGTGCTCACCGCCTACATCCCCATGCTGATGGACACCGGCGGCAACTGCGGCTCTCAGGCCAGCGTCTCCGTGATCCGGGGCATCTCCCTGGGGGAGATCGAGTTTTCCGACCTGATCCAGGTGATCTGGAAGGAGGTGCGGGTGGCGCTGGTGTGCGGCGTGGCGCTGGCGGTGTGCAACTTTGCCAAGCTGATGCTCGTGGACCGGCTGCTCTTCAACAACCCCTCCGTCACGGTGACGGTGGCCGCCGTCATCTGCCTGACCATGGTGTGCACGGTGCTGTGCGCCAAGCTGGTGGGCTGCACGCTGCCCATGCTGGCCAAAAAGGTGGGCTTCGACCCGGCGGTCATGGCCTCCCCCTTCATCACCACCATCGTGGACGCCATCTCCCTTTTGATCTATTTCCGCATCGCCACCCTGCTTTTGAACGTGTAACGTAAAACAGCCGCCTGCCCCGGTCGGGGCAGGCGGCTTTCAAGTCTCGGCCAAGCGCAAGGCGCCTTGCCGAGAAGGCTGCGGCCCGCCGCAGCGCACGAACGGTCCGCCAGTGGCGGACCGTTCGTGCGTTTGCGGACCGAGAGGTGTTTTCCACGACGTACATGCCGCCGCAGAAAACGGATCATACTGGATTGCGCCTCTGGGCGCAAACTCTTTGAAGCTTGTGGCTGCCGTCCCGGCCTGTCTTTCCGACCGGGGCAGGCGGCAATTTTCTTTTCCCTACGCGGTCAGAGCGGCAATGTGCTCTGCTGTCAGGCTCTGCCAGGGGATGGCCAGCTCCGCCGCCCCCGCCGTCAGGGCGGTGCGCCAGGCGCTGTACGCCTCCAGGTCCAGGACCTGCACATCGCTCATGTAGTCCCGATCAGAAGGGGCGGACCGCCCCACCCGGTACACCACGCCGTCGCCGTCGGCGTCCACGTCATCGGGGAAGTCCGTGGGGTGCCACTGCCGGTCCCAGGCCTCCACCATGTAGAGGCCCTCATAGCGCCCGGTGTCCCTGTTATAATGGGAAACGGTGTAGGGCCAGACGGCCTCTCCCCGGGAGTGGTTGTGGGACCAGGGGGCCAGAGCCATCCCGTTGGAATAGTAGCGGATGCCGTTGAAGGCGGAGAACTCCTCCTCCACGGCGGCGCCGTCATAGCCGAAGACGTACTGGCCGTACCCTGCGTAAACGCCCGGCGTCAGGTAGTCCAGCAGCAGCTCCTGCCCACCGTCCCCATCCACATCCAGAAGGGCAAAGCGGTTTTCCTCCATGGGGCTGCCGTCGTAGTCCAGCGCCCTGCCGTCCGGCAGGAGACGCCGCTCCAGGATGCTTCGCAGCGAGCGCTGATAGGCCGTGAGCCGCGAGCCATCCCGCCAGAGGCAGTAGGGCGTGAAGGCAACGGCCTCCAGCCCCCGGACCGTCTGGCTGCGCGTCTGTCCGCCGGCGGGGTAGGTCACCCGGAACACGCCGTTTTCGTACCGGCTGCCGGGTGCGCCGGCCACGCCGCTATCTTGACCGTCCCAGCCGGGAAGGTCCAGCGCCTCCCAGTCCAGGCTGCCCCGCTCGATGGCGTCGCCCACCCTCCGATAGACGTAGGCCGCCTCATAGCCATCGCCGCCGTAAACGCAGTTGCACACAAGCTCCGTCACGCCGTCGCCGTCCAGGTCTACGGCGTAGTCCCGCCGGTCGTCAAAGCCGAAGCTCTCCGCAACGGGCACCAGGCCCGCCGCCGTCTGGGCGTAATAGGTCCGCTGGCGCCAGGGGCCGTAGACCTCCTCCGTCCATTGGCCGGAAAAGCCCATGATGTTGGCAAAGTCCCCCTGGGCCGTGCCCCTGTCGGAGAGGGGGATGATCTCGGTCCGCTCCTCCACCGCCGCAGTGAGGACCGTTGCCTCCACCGCCCGGCCGTCCTCCGAGAAGGCAAGGGCGCAGAGGTACTCCCCCTCCGCAAGGTCCACGCTGGCGACAAGCTCGCCCGTATAGTCCAGGATGTCGCCCTGAAGGGTATAGAGACCGGTGGTCAGGTCCTCCCCCTGCCAGATGAGGTTGCTCCCGGTGAGCTGGGCCGTGAAGTTTCGCTCCTCGGTGTCGTAGATCAGGTAGACACCCACCCGGGGGTTGATGTGCCCCTCAATGAGGATGTCCCGCCCCACCCGATCGCAGGCCAAAATGGCGTTCATGGCCGGGGCCAGCTCCGTCAGGTCATAGGTGGCATCGCCGTAGGTGAAGGTGGTCCCCTCCCAGGTAAAGTCTATCGCCGTGGGGGCCTCCTGAGATACCGCGTCCCGGTGGGATGTGATAAAGTCCGTGACGGAGTCGGTGCGGATGTCGATGGCGTCGCCGGAGCCGTCCAGCACCCGGAGCTCCGCGTACAGAAGCTCCCCCTTCGGTCCCCGGCTCCCCACCAGAAGCTCATAGAGGTCGTTGATGGGATAGCACCGAATGTAGAGGCCGGAGCCCACCTCCGTATAGCGAAAACCGGTAAGGTCCGCCGGGGTCAGGTCCATCCCCTTGCCGGAGAGCAGGATGCAGTCGTTGAGGGAGAGGCGTTGGGGCCCGCCGGAGGTTCCCTTTGTCATGGCCAGGCGGAAGACCTCCAGAGCCGCAGCCAGTGTCTCCTCCACCGCCGCCCGGCCGCTCTCGCCGGTGACATGGAGGGTGTACAGGATGTTGTTCCAGACGAAGAAGGCGTCCGTGCGGTCATAGGTCCCGGCGCCCCGGATGTCCAGCACCAGGGCGGTGACGTCCTCCGTCAGCTTCTCCTGCCGAGTCGCAAAGCGCACCCGCCCGTTCCACACGCCGGAAACGGCGTAGGGCGCCGCGCCCAGGGGCAACAGGGCGGAGAGCTCCACCGCCGCGCCCTCCCCCTGATAGCGGGCGGAGGCGCTCACGCCGGTCACGGTCCCGTCGGCCTCCCCCGTCCAGGTAAGGCGCACGTCTCCCTCCCGGGGAAAGGCGCCCTCCAGAGGCGCGGCCGGCCGGGCGCCGCCGAGGATGGGGCCGCACGCCTCCCAGGCATTGAGCCAGGAGGCAAAGCTCCGGGAAAGGAGCCCCGGCGCCGTGGAGGAGGCCATCTGCGCCTCCGGGCTCTGGGCGCTGTATGCCTCCCACTGGGAAAGAAGCTCCTGAGAAAGCTCCGGCGTGTCAGCCTCCACAGGGGTGAGGGACGCCTCCACCCGGTAGGAGCTCTCCCGCCATCCGGTCCGGGCCTCTGTCAGGCGGAGGGCGGTCGCCTCCTTCACCTGGGGGTCCGTCAAAAAGCACACCGCCGCGGCGCCGCAGGCGATGACTGCCAGCACCGCCAGCCAGAACGCGGGCTTTCGATCGTTCAGCACCGCCCGGATGCGCGCCTTCACCCCCACCTCCCCAAAGGCCAGGGGGCAGGCCGCCACCAGCGGGCCCCGGACGCTGCACGAGAGCAGGGCCCGGGAATAGGCCCGCTTCTCCTCCGCTCCCAGGTCCCGGATGACCCGCTCGTCGCAGGCAAGCTCGATGTCCCGGCACAAAAGGGCGTAGGCCACCCACAAAAGGGGGTGGAACCAGTAGACCGCCAGCAGCCCGAAGCCCAGGGGCTTCCACCAGTGGTCCCGCCGGCGGAGGTGGGCCCGCTCGTGGGCCTCCACATAGGGGATCTGCCCCTCCTCCAGATCCGAGGGGAGGTAGATGCGGGGCCGCAGCAATCCCAGGATGAAGGGGGAGTCCACCTCGTCGCACACCCACAGGTCCGCCCGCAGCCGGACCGCCGCCGCCACCCGGCGCCGGATGCGGCCATAGCTGATGGCGGCGTAGGCCGCCATGACCCCCAGGCCCAGAAGCCAGACCACCGCCCCCACAAAGCTCCACACCTGCAAGGGGTTGGCGCTTTGCACCGCCTCCGGCGCAAAGGCCGCCTCCATCACCGGGTTCACCGCCTGGTTCACCGCCGGGATGCCGGTGTGGAGGGCGGGATGGGCCTCATAAACGATCTCCGGCGTGACCACCTGGGCACTGGGGACCAGGCTGAACACGCTCTGGAGGGAGAAGGGCCACACCAGCCGCACCGCCACCACGCCCCACAGCGCCACCCGCGCCCACTTGGGCGCCCGGCGCAGCAGCAGCCGCAACAGGAGCACCGCCAGCACCAGCCAGGTGGAGACCAGGGCGGTATTCAAAAGGCGAAGAAACAGCGCCTCCATCCCTCACTCCTCCTTCCCCAGGCCGTCGATCATGGCGCGGAGCTCGTCGATCTCCGCCGCCGTCAGGCGCTTGCGGGCGGTAAAGGCCGCCAAAAAGGCGGGAAGAGAGCCGTGAAAGGTCTCCTCCACGAAGGCCTGGCTCTGCCGGGCGTAAAAGGCCTCCCGGGGGACCAGGACCTCCACCGTGCCGCCGTTGTTGGCGAACAGCCCCCGGCCGCACAGCTTTTTCAGCACCGTATAGGTGGTGGTGCGCTTCCACCCCAGCTCCGCCTCGCAGCGCCTGGCCAGCTCCCCCGAGGCGATGGGGGCATGGCTCCAAATGATGTCCGCAAAGCGGGATTCCACCGCGCCCAGCTTCCACTCCGGCATCGTTCCATCCTCCTTGTCTATCAGCAATAGACTATCTGAGGGTAGTCTATCATTAGTAGACAGGTCCTGTCAAGGGCCGACGCAAAAAAATCCCCCGGCGGCCAGCCGGGGGTGGCGTGGTGAAGAGCGGCGGGGCAGGCGATGGCCCTTGCGGGGTCAGTCGCTGTAATCGGAGTCCAGAATGATGTCGAACCGGTAGTCCGGCCACAGCTGGGCGCAGCGCTGATGGATGGCCCGCCGGGCGGCGGAAGCGTCTGCGGAGAAGTCCACCACCAGGTCGAACAGGACCCGCCGGTGCCCCTCGTCCACGTAAAACCCGTGCATTTGCAGCACCTCCGGGTGCTCCGCCACCACCGCCTCCACACTCTGGCGCAAAGCGGCGGAGGCAGCCGAGGAGTCGTTGGCGGCGTAGATGCCCACGGTGAGGATGATGCCGAAGCGGGCAAAGACCTCCTCCGAAATGCGGCGGGTCAGCTCATGGAGCTCCCGGGCGGTCAGCTCGTCCGCCACCTCCACATGCACGGAGCCGATGAGCTGGGTGGGGCCGTAGTTGTGGAGGGTCAGGTCGTAGGCGCCCCGCACCTCCGGATGGGCGCACACCGTCTCCTTCAGCTCCTGGGTCAGCTGGGGGTCCGCCCGGGTGCCGATGATGCTGTCCAGCGTCTCTCGCAGCATCCCGAAGCCCGCCTTGAGGATGAAAATAGAAATCACCGCCCCCAGGGGCCCCTCCAGATCGATATGCCACAGAAGGCTCACTGCCGCGGCCACCAGCGTCGCAAAGGACAGCACCGCGTCAAAAAGCGCGTCGGACCCGGAGGCCACCAGGGACTGGGCGTGGACCCGCTCCCCCACAGAGCGGACATACCGGCCGCACAGGAGCTTGGCCGCCACCGCCGCCGCAATGATGACCAGGGACACCGCGGAGTAGCTGGCCGCCTGGGGGTGGAGCACCTTCTCCACCGACTCCTTCAGGGACGTGAAGCCGGCGGAGAGCACCAGAGCGGCGATGACCACGCTGGTGAGATACTCCACCCGGCCATAGCCGTAGGGGTGCTGCTTGTCCGGCGCCTTGGCGGCGAGCTTGGTGCCCAGAATGGTGATGACGGAGGACAGTGCGTCGCTCAGATTGTTCACGGCGTCCAGAATGACGGCGATGGAGTTGGCCGCAAGGCCCACCGCCATTTTGAACAGCACCAGCACCACATTCACCCCGATGCCCACGAAGCTGGTGCGGATGATGACCCGCTCCCGGTCCGGCCCGGTCCCCCGGTCCTGTAAGGTGCGCTCGTCCATAGGTCTGTCCTCCTTGAAATTTTTTCAAATTTAATTTTATGCAATTTATTATAGTCCATTCTCGACCCTTTGTCAACCCCCGGCAGGAAAGGCTCCTTGCCGGCGGAGGATAACCCAGGGGCAGAGGCGGCAACCCGGCGGCGCGATCTTCTCCAAAAGGAGCCGTGCGCTCCATCCCAGGGCAGAGCAGTCTATCCCCCCGGCAGGCGGCAAAAAGCGAAGGGCCGGGCCCTTCGCCTATGCTGCGCAGCGGTCCCGGTAGTAGACCACCAGCAGGTCCACCACGGTGCCGTAGGACCGGATGCCCCGCTGGTCGCCGTAGCTTTTCAGGATGCCGTCGTAGACCTTGTTGGAGACGGTCTGGGCCACCGTATCCCGGAACTGGTCCCAGTAGGCGTTGTTGTCCGCCAGGTCGGCGCGCACCGTGTCCGGCAGGGTGTCCCGAATGGCCCAATAGGCCTCCGGGTCCGCGCTGTACAGGGCGTTGCCCAGGTAGATGTACCCCATGAGCCAGCCGGAGTAGGCGTACACCGGGTCGCCGGAGGCAGTGGAGGCCAGGACCGCCAGGAAGTTGCACTCCTGCTCCGAGGCGATGCCCCGCTGGTGGGCCATCTCGTGGGCCGCCGTAGAGGGCAGGAGGCAGGCGGGGGAGTCCACGTTGACGTTGGCCTCCCCGGTGAAGGCGCAGTAGAAGCCGGTGAAGTCCATGCGGCTCATGAGTCGGGAAAAGGCCATGGGCTTGACGCCGGTGTCGGCGAAGGTCAGGAAGGGGAACTCCGCCTCCAGCGCCGTGTAAACCTCCGGCGCCTGCGACAGGATCGTCTCCCGGTCCACGGCGAAGACGCCCCCCTCGTCCCGGGCCACGCCCTCCGCCGTCTCGCCAAGCTGTTGGGCAAAATAGGACGTCACTGCCGTCAGGTCCTCCCGGGATACGGGCTGAGCGTAGATGCCGGACCGGTCCTGGAAGCCGTCCGCCCAGAAGTAGACGCCCCAGAGGAAGCAGGCGGCGGCCGCGGCGGTCAGGGCGGCGCACACCGCCCCCAGCGCCGCGCTGTACAGGCGGCTGCGCCTGTGGTCCGACCGGGCCACGGCGATGACGCTCCACACGGCGTACAAAACGGCTCCCACCGCAAGGCACGCCCCGATGGCCTCCATCACGGAGAAGGGCACCCGGGCAGTCAAATGGCCCAGAGCCGCCTGGAGGGGCGTCGTGACGCGGCTCGTCAGGGCGTTCATCCACCTCCGGTTCCCCCGGCAGAGGAAAAAGGCTGCCAGCAGGCAGAGGTCCGCCAGCAGCCACAGATGCAGCTTTTTGTGTCTGAGGAAAAAGGCTTTCATATGGACTCCCGTTTTGTGGGCCGTCACTCCGCGGCGGCCAGCAGCTGGCGGGTATACTCCGCCTGGGGATGGGCGTACACCGCTTCCACGTCCCCCTGCTCCACGATGCGGCCCTGCTTCATCACCAACACCCGGTCGCAGATCTGATAGACCACGTTCAGGTCGTGGGAGATGAAGAGATAGCTCAGGTCCAGCTCCGAGCGCAGGGTCTTGAGGAGCTTTAGGATCTGGGCCTGGATGGTCACATCCAGGGCAGACACCGGCTCATCGGCGATGAGGAACCGGGGCCGCTGCAAAAGCGCCACGGCGATGGACACCCGCTGGCGCTGCCCGCCGGAGAGCTCGGAGGGCCGCGCATCCAGGCACTCGACGGGAAGCTCCACCCGCTCCAGCATCTCCCGCACCCGGCGGCGGCGCTCCGCCGCGTCGTACTTGCCGTAGATGCGCAAGGGCTCCTCCAAAATCCACTCCACGCTGTAGGCGGGATTCAGGGAGCTGTAGGGGTCCTGAAAGACCATCTGGGGTCGCTTGGTGTAGTGGACGATCTGGCCGGCGTCCGGCCGGAGCATCCCCAAAATGGCCCGGGAGAGAGTGGTCTTGCCGGAGCCGGACTCCCCCACCAGGCCCAAGATCTCCCCGTGGCGTACATCAAAGGTCACGTCATGGAGGATGGGGCGGTACTCTTTTTTCTGAAACAGGCCCCGGGTGTGGTAGCCGCAGGTGACCTGCTGCACAGAGAGGATCAGATCGCCGCTCACGGTGTCTCCTCCTTTCGCCGGCGGGTGGGGATGGCCTCGATCAGATGGCGGGTATAGGGATGGGCGGGATGGTAGAAAACGTCGTTCGTCTCCCCCTCCTCCACCAGAACGCCCCGCTGCATCACGGCCACCCGGGTGCAGAGCTTGCGCACCACGTTCAGGTTGTGGGAGATGAAGAGCATGGAGATGCCGCTCTCCCGGTTCAGCTTTTTGAGAAGCTCCAAGATCTGGGCCTGGATGGTCACGTCCAGGGCGGTGGTGGGCTCATCCAGCAGCAGCAGGCGGGGCTTGATGACGATGGCCGCCGCGATGCACGCCCGCTGGCGCATGCCGCCGGAGAGCTCGTGGGGATAGGCGCCGTATAAGCCCTCCGGGTCGGGGAGCTCCACCTCCCGCAATGCCTGGAGCGCAAGCTCCCGCCGCTGCGGCGCGGCGAGATCGGTGTGGATGCGCAGCACCTCCTCCACCTGGTCGCCAATACGCATCAGGGGGTCCATGCAGCTCTGGGGCTCCTGGAAAACGACGCCGATGGCCTTGCCCTGCACGGAGCGCAGAAGGGAGCGGGGCGCGTGGAGCAGGTCCGTGCCGTCCAGCAGGACCTTTCCGGAGTAGGCGCACTGCTTGCGGGGAAGAAGGCCCGCCACGCTCATGGCGGTGACGCTCTTGCCGGAGCCGGACTCCCCCACCAGGCCCAAGATCTCCCCGTCGTGGATGGTCAGGGACACCCCGGCCACGGCCTCCCGGTCCCGGGTGTGGAATTTTACGTGCAGGTCCTGGATCTCCAGCATCAGATCACCTCCCCGCTGCGGCGCTGCAGCCCCTCTCCGATAAGGCCCACGCCGAACACCAGCAGCACGATGACAAGGCCCGTGCAAAGGGCGTACCACGGCGCCCGGGTAAACATGCCCTGGGCCTCGGAGAGCATATAGCCGAGAGACGCGTCCGGCGGCGTGACGCCGATACCGAGATAGCTCATGGACGCCTCCGCCAAAACCGCGTTGTTGAAGCCGATGGTGATGGCCGGCAGCAGCGTGGAGGCGGTATTGGGCAGAATGTGGACCAGCAGGATGCGCGCCTTGGGCACGCCCATCAGCTGGGCGATCTTCACATAGTTGGCCTCCCGCACGGCGGCGTAAGCCGTGCGGGTGACCCGGGCGAAGCTGGGGATGAACACCAGCCCCAGAGAGAGCACCACGTTATAGGTCTTGCCCGGCCCCACGAGGGAGATAATGACAAGAGCCAGCAAAATGCTGGGAAAGGCGGTGAGCACGTCCCCCAGGCGCATCAAAATCTCGTCCGCCAGGCCGCCGAAATAGCCGGTGAGAGCGCCGATGAGGATGCCCCCCGCAAGACCGATGGCCACCGTGGCCACGGCGATGAGCAGCGTGGTGCCCGCCCCCTCCATGACACGGCTGAAAATGTCCCGGCCGAAGTTGTCCGTTCCCATCAGGTGGCGCAGGGAGGGGGAGAGAAATTTTTCCGCCGACATGGCGGTGGGGTCATAGGGCGTCCAGAAAAAGCCCAGCACGATCATGGCCGCCAAAAGCCCCGCCAGAAGGCAGCCCGCCGTGAGGTAGGGGTTCTTCTTCATCACGTCTCACCTCCCAGCCGAAGCCGCGGGTCGATGCGCCCGTTGATGAGGTCCGCCGCCGTGCCGGAGAGGACCACCCAGAAGGCCAGGATCACCACGATGGCCTGGACCACCGGATAGTCCCGGTTGGCGATGGACACCACCAGCATCCGCCCCAGGCCCGGGATGCCGAACACCTGCTCCACCACGATGCTGCCCGCCACGATCTCCGCCATGGTCTGGGCCAGGAAGGTGACCACCGGCACCAGGGCGTTTTTCAGCACGTGGCGCACCAGCACGCCGGAGCGGTCGTTGCCCCGGGAGATGGCGGTGCGGACATAGTCCTTCTGCATCTCGCTGAGGATGGTGCTGCGCAGCATCCGCACCGTCATGGCGATGCGGGGGATGGCGATGGCCACGGCGGCGAAGAGCAGGTACTTCACGGCGCTTCCAAACCGGGCAAGGCCGGGAAAGGCGCCGGGGGTGAACCAGTGGAGCACAATGCCGAACAGCCACGAGAGCAAAATGCCCGTGAAGAAGGAGGGCACCGCCATGCAGAACTGGTTGAAGGCGGTGTGCGCCCCGTCCAGCGCGCCGCCGGCATACCGGGCGCACACCACCCCCAGGGGGATGGAGACGAGGACGATGAGAAGAAAGCTCAAAAGACTCAGCCACAGCGTCACCGCCGTCTTGGGGCCGATGAGCTCCCACACCGGCTGGCGATAGCTGTAGGATACGCCCAGGTCGCCGGTGAAAAAGCCGGCCAGCCACGCGCCGTACCGCACCAGCAGCGGCCGGTCCAGCCCCAGCTCATGCTCCAGGGCGGCCACCCGCTCCGGCGTCGCCTGGGTGCCCAGCATGATCTCCGCCGCGTTGCCGGAGATGAGGGAAAAGGCCGCGAAGGCCAGAAATGAGACCACCAGCATGGTGAGGATCAGGGTCAAAAGCCGCTTTGCCGCATATTTCATGGGTCCTCCGATCCTCCGCCGGTCAGGGCGGAGTCAGGGTGATGCACGCCGCCGCCCACGCCCCGCCGTCAGCGGAGCGTGGGCGCTTTGTGGAAACGAGGGCCGGTCTCAGCCGGCGTAGCGCAGGGCGGACAGGTCCAGCACGTAGATGGGGTAGAACCGCACCCCCTCCAGGCCCTTGCGCACGGCCACCAGGTCCGCCATGTCCTGGATGTAGACGTTGGCGGCGTTTTCGGTGAGGTTGCGCTCCATCTGCTTGTAGATGGCGGTCTGGACGGCGTCGTCATAGCTGGCCTGGGCCTGGGCGAAGAGGGCGTCGTACTCGGCGTTTTCGTAGTTGATGAAGTCGTTGGAGGCGGTGGAGGTGAAGCGCTCCAGCAGGGCCCGGGCGGTCATGTTGGAGGCGTCCACGCCGATGACCGTGGACTGGAACTGCCGGCCGGCGTACACATCGGAAAGCCAGGTGCCCCACTCCACCAGCTGCAGCTCCGCCGTGACGCCGATGTCCTTGAGCTGCTGGGCGATGACCTGGGCGGTATCGATGTGGGGCTGGTAGTTGGAGGGGACGGTGATGGTCATGGAGAAGCCGTCCGGATACCCGGCCTCCGCCAGCAGGGCCTTGGCCCGGGCGGTGTCGTGAGAATAGTAGTCAGTGAGGCTGGGGTCAAAATACTTGGCGAAGGCGGGGTACATGCTGGAGCCGATGGGGCTTCCGTACCCGTCGAAGGCCTGGTCGATGACGCCCTGCTTGTCCACGGCGTAGCACAGGGCCTGGCGGACGCGCACATCGTCAAAGGGCTTCTCCCCGTTGTTGAGGTACATGGCCTGCACCAGGTTCATGGTGCCCTCGGCAACAGTGAACCCCTCCCCCAGCTGCTCGGCCTGGGTGATGGTCAGGTGGGCGAACAGGTCCACCGCCCCGCTCTGGAGGCTCATCATGATGGTGTCCGCGTTCTCGATGATCTTGAAGGTCACCTTGCTCAGCTGGGCAGGGGTGCCCCAATAGTCGTCAAACCGCTCCAGAACGATGGAGTCCTGAGCCGTGCGGGAGACGAAGCGGAAGGGGCCGGTGCCCACGGGGGCGGTGTCCTGCCGGTCGTAATCCGCTGGCAGCACCGCGCAGGTCAGGTAAGAGAGGAACTCGTTGGCCGGCTCCGCCAGGGTGATGACCACGGTGCTCTCGTCCGGGGTCTCCAGCTTCGTGACAGCAGAAAACGCCGCTACCTGGAGCACACCCGTCTCCGTGGCATCGGCGCAGCGTTGGATGGAATATTTCACGTCCTCTGCCGTCACCGTGTCTCCGTTGTGGAACTTCACGCCCTGGCGCAGATGGAAGGTATACGTCAGGTGATCGTCGGAGATGGTATAGGTTTCCGCGATGGCAGGGACCAGGTCTCCCTCGGGAGTGGGCTTTACCAAGCCCTCAAACACATTGAACATGACTTCCTTGGTTCCTGCCGCCACCGCTTTGTGGGGGTCAAGACTGTCGTCCAGATCCTGTGCGATGCCAACGTTCAGCTCGTTGGCGGTTTTTCGGTTCTCCGGGCTGTCCTCCTTGCTGCCGCCTCCGCATCCGGTGAGTGCGGCGCTCAGAACGCATACCAGGAGCACCAGTGCCAAAATTCTCTTCTTCATGTCGCATTCTCCTTTTTCATCACTGCCCCGGTGGGGTCAATGTGGTCCTGGCGGACCATGACAGAAGTTTGGCTCTATTCAATTGTGGAAAAAAGAGCCCTGCAAGGCCCGGATTGTGAGCCCAGGGCCCTGCAAGGCTGTATTGTACACAATTGCATTGGGGATTGCAAGGGGTGGACGCAGATTTTCCCCGGTCACGGCTCCTTTTTCTTCCCCTCTGTCTCCTCGCGGGGAAGGTCCCCGCCATAGGCCTCCGTCTCCTCCGGAAGATGGCGCCGGCGCAGCCGCTGGGAGAGCAGGAAGTCCACCGCGCAGTACAGGCACGCGCACACCGGCACACCGAAGAACATGCCCGGGATGCCGAAAAAGCTGCCGCCCACCAGGATGGCGATGATGACCCACAGGCTGGAAAGCCCCGTCTGTCCCCCCAGGATCTTGGGGCCGATGACGTTGCCGTCCAGCTGCTGGAGGGCCAGCACGAAGATCAGGAAGTACAGCGCCTTGAGGGGCGAGACCAGCAGGATCAAAAACGCGCTGGGGATGGCCCCCAGGAAGGGGCCGAAGAAGGGGATGATGTTGGTCACGCCCACAAACACGGAGATCAGCGGCGTGTAGGGGAATTTCAGGATAGAGCAGCCGATGAAGCACAAAATACCGATGATGAGCGAGTCCAGCAGCTTGCCCCGCACGAAGCCGGAGAAGATGCCGTCCGCCCGGCGGGCGCCCCGCAGCACCCAGCCGGCGTTCTTTTTGGAAAAGAGGGCGCACACGGCCTTTTTCCCGTAGGCGGCGCTGCGCTCCTTGGTGGCCAGCAGGTACACCGAGACGATGACGCCGATGAGCAGGTTCTTCAAAAAGCCCACGGCGGACTTGACGCCGCCGCCCACGGTGCGCGCCACCGTCAGTGCGTCGTTGAGGGCCTGGTTTTGCAGCCAGTCGTTGGCCTTGGTATAGGCGTCGTTCATCCGGGCGTTGACCCAGGGCTCGATGGCGGGAAAGCGCTCGAAGAGGCTCTCGATCCAGCCGGCCACGGTTTTATAGTAGGTCTCTGCGTTGTTGGCCAGCTGGATCACGCTCTTATAGAGCTCCGGCAGCAGCACGGACACCAGCAGGTACAGCAGCACGCCCACGATGGCCCACGTCAGCGCTACGCTGACGGCCCGAACGCCCGGCGCGCAAAAGCGCCCCTTCTCCCGGGCCCGCGCCACCGGCGCGGAGAAGAACCACCGCTCCAAAACGTCCACCAGCGGCGCGAGGAGATAGGCCATGAAGGCCCCGTACAAAATGGGGGCTACCGCCGTGAGGAGCTTTCCCGCAAGGCCCGGCAGCACCCGGCTCCCGAAAAGCGTGTCATAAAAGAGCAGGATGGCGCCCGCCGTGCAGAAAACCGTCAGCCCCGCTCGGGTATAGTTGTTCCTCCGGTCCATGCGCCGCCTCCTTCTTTTGGGTTTCCGCCCCGCCGGGCGGATACAGGTTTATTGTACATGGTGGGCCGGGGAATTGCAATCCCGTTTTTGCCGTGCTATACTCTTTTTTGCAGTCCTCTTTTCCCACTTCTCATGCGTTTGCGAAGCCGCGGCACCCCGCCCGGTAAGGAGCCCTTTTTATGGAAGATCGAAAGCTTTTGATGATCGTCAATCCCAAGGCCGGCCGCAGCAAGTCCCGCGGCCCCTTGTTCGACGCGGCCGCCGCCCTGTCGGAGGCCGGGTATCTGCTCTCCCTCCACATGACCACTGCCCCCGGCGACGCCACGGAGACCGCCCGAGCGCGAGGCGGCGATTACGACGCGGTGGTGGCCGTGGGCGGGGACGGCACCCTCAACGAGGTCATCTCCGGCCTCATGTGCCTGGAGGAGCGGCCCCCTCTGGGCTACCTCCCCCAGGGCAGCACCAACGACTTTGCCGCCAGCCTCCACATCTCCGGAAAGCCGGAGGAGGCCGCGGCGGCCATCGCCAAAGGCGAGACGCGTCGGCTGGACATCGGCCGGTGGAACGAGCGCCGCTTCGTGTATGTCGCCTCCTTCGGCGCCTTTACCCGCAGCTCCTACGCCGCGCCCCAGTCCACCAAAAATGCCCTGGGCCACTTTGCCTACATCTTAGAGGGCATGATGGACCTGGACTCCCTGCGGCCCTACCGGGTCCGCCTCACGGCGGACGGCGAGGTCCTGGACGGGGAGTATCTCTTCGGCGCCGTGTGCAACTCCACCTCCATCGGCGGTCTGATGAAGCTGGAGCCGGAGCAGGTGGTATTGGACGACGGCAAATTTGAGCTGCTGCTCATCCCCAACCCCAAGAGCCCCGCGGACCTCCAGAACCTGATCTTCGCCCTGATGAACCAGGAGTACGAAAGTCAGTGGCTGGTGCTCCGCCACGTCTCCTCCCTCCACCTGGAGACGGAGGAGGAGCTCCCCTGGTCTCTGGACGGCGAATACGCCGCCAGCGAACCGGTGGTGGAGATCAAAAACTGCCGTCAGGCACTGGAGATGCTGCTGTGAAAGACGAAATGACCGCCCTTCGGCAAAAATTTGACGGCCACGCCCCCGGCCTTCTGGGCGCCCGCCACGAATACGCCGTGCTCTGTCCCCTGGTGGAGCGGCCGGACGGGACCCACCTGCTCTTTGAGGTCCGCTCCTCCGGCATCCGCCAGGGCGGGGAGGTGTGCTTCCCCGGCGGACGGCGGGAGGCGGGAGAGACGGTGGCGGAGTGCGCCCTCCGGGAGACGGAGGAAGAGCTGGCCATCCCCCGCCGGGAGGTGACGCTGCTGGGCACGCCGGACTTCATCTGCAACCAGCGGGGCTTTTTGCTCCGGCCGGTGCTGGGGGCGGTGTCCCCGGAGGGCATGGCGTGCCTGCGCCCCTCGGAGGCGGAGGTGGCGGAGGTCTTCACCGCCCCCCTCTCCTTCTTCCGGGACACGGCGCCGGAGGTCTATACCTACGCCCTCTCCCCCCAGATCCCGGAGGATTTCCCCTACGCCTCCATCGGCGTCACCGCCCCCTATCCCTGGGCCGGCGGCCAGGTGGAGGTGCCCATCTGGCACTGGCAGGGCCACACGGTTTGGGGCATGACTGCCCGGCTGGTGTGGCAGCTGGTCCAGGCGCTGCCGGGCGCAGGCGGGGCATGAGCTTCGGCCTATTTTTTGGAGGCCGGAAGGGAGAGGATGACAGGTGACGATCCAGCAATTGAAGTACGCGGTGGCCGTGGCGGAGACCGGGTCCATCACGGAGGCTGCCAAGCAGCTCTATCTCTCCCAGCCCAGCCTGTCAAACGCGATCCGGGACATGGAGGCAGAGGCCGGGATCTCCATCTTCTCCCGCAGCAGGGCCGGGGTCACCGTTACCAAGGAGGGGGCAGAGTTCCTGGGGTACGCCCGGCAAGTTCTCCAGCAGATGGAGCTCCTGGAGGATAGATACCTGGCGGGCCTTCCGCGGAAGACCCGGTTCGCCGTGTCCACGCAGCACTATACCTTCACGGAAAACGCCTTCGTGGACCTGGTGAAGCGATTCGGCCAGGACCGCTACGCGTTTTATTTCAACGAAACCGGGACCCACCAGATCCTGGAGGACGTGAAAAACCGGGTCAGCGACCTGGGGATCCTCCACCTCTCCAACGAGAACGAGGCGGTCCTGCGCAAGACGATCGAGGAGGACCGGCTCCGCTTTTTCCCGCTGTTTTCCGCAAGTCCCCATGTGTTTTTATCCAGAGACCATCCCCTTGCAGGGAAGGCGGTGCTCCGGCTGGCAGATCTGCAGCCCTATCCCCGGCTGAACTTTGTGCAGGGGGACTATGAGTCCGTCTACTTTTCGGAGGAGCTGTTCCGCTCCGTCCCGGCGGAGAAGGAGATCCGCCTCAACGACCGCGGCGCCATCGTCAATTTCATGATTGGGCTCCAAGCCTATACCATATCCAGCGGCATCTTCCCCCGCTACCTTCATGGCGACAGCATTATCGCGGTCCCGCTGCGGGAGGAGGAGCAGATGCAGATCGGCTATGTCATGCCGGAGGGGCAGGAGCTGAGCGAGCTGGGGCGCATCTACATCAGCGAGCTGAAGAAATACGACCCGCAGAAGGACGCATAGCCCCAGGCTATAGCTGTCCATATCCAACAGGTGTTACCGCTCCCGCGCCATTTTCTGATATGATTTTGCTCAGAAAGGCGGTGGCGGTCATGCCGGTCGAAATCTGGAGGAGCTTTCTCATCTACTGCGGGATCAATGCCTTCACCCCGGGGCCAGGGAACATCCTTGCACTGGACACGGTGGCAAATTACGGGTGGGCACGGGGGCGGCCCCTGTTTTTCGGGATCTTCACCGGGTATTATCTCGTCCAGCTCCTGTGCGCGGCGGCAGTTTACGGGGTCAGCGCCGTGTTTCCCCATGCGCTGGTGCTCATGAAATATGTGGGCGCCGCATACATTTTGTATCTGGCGGTCCACATCGTGCTGAGCCGACCGGCACAGTCCGGCGGAGAGCGGTCCGCCTCCTTCGCCCAGGGCTTCGCCCTTCAGCTGGTCAACATCAAGATCTACCTCTTCGGCATCACGGCCCTGACGGGTTTTGTGGTCCCCTTCGGCGCCTCTCCGGCTGCTCTGCTGCGCTTCGCGCTTCTGATTGCCTCCATCGGCTCCCTCGCCACTGGCACGTGGATCTGCATGGGCGTGTTGATCCGGAGCTTTTACAGCCGGCACTACCGGCTCATCCACCTCCTTTTGGCGCTGGCCCTGCTGAGATGCGCGTACAGCATGCTCCGGTAGGCGGGCAGCCATGAAAAGAACATGCAAGGCGGCACAGCATACGCTGTGCCGCCTTGCGTTCTTGCGGTGCTTCTCGGGCCGGTTTGCGCCGCCCGGGAGCGGCGCCCTTTTTCAGACGATCTCCTTGAGGTGCTCCATGTTCTTGCGGATGCCCTCGCAGCACTCGTGGAAGGTGGCCTTCTCGGCCTCCGTCAGCGGAAGCTCGATGACCTGCTCCACACCGTCCTTGCCGATGAGGCAGGGCACGCCGGCAAAGAGGCCGCTCTCGCCGTACTCCCCCTCCAGGCCCATACTGGCGGGCAGGATCTGCTTTTCGTCGTGCAGCACGATGTGGACCATGCGGGCGGCGGTGGCGGCGATGCCGTACTCCGTGCACTGCTTGCCCTTGAAGGTCACCCAGCCGCCGCCGATGGCCTCCTTCTGCAGGGCCTCCCGGTCGAAGCGGAAGCGCTCGTCCGTCTGCGCCCAGGTGTCCAGGGGCACGCCCCGGAAGGACACGCAGGACCAGGGGGCGAATTGCAGTGCGCCGTGCTCGCCCAGCATATAGGCGGTGGTGGACTTGTGGTCGATGCCGGTCTGGCGGTTCAGGGCGGAGAGCAGGCGGGAGGTATCCAGCCCGGTGCCGGTGCCGAACACGTGGCCTCTGGGAAGGCCCAGGCCCAGGGCCAGCTGGCGGGTCACGATGTCGCAGGGGTTGGAGATGTTGATGAGGATGCCGTCAAAGCCGGAGGCCTTGATCTTGTCCACATAGCTGTTCACGGCCTTGATGTTGAAGTTCATCTCGTCCAGCCGGTCGTTCCGGGCCACCAGCAGCCCGATGCTGCCCACGCTGTTGACGATGACATCCACATCGGCCAGGTCCGCAAAGTCCCCGATGCTCACCTTGACCCGGTGGGGGCAGTAAGCCACGCAGTCCCGCAGGTCCTGGCACTCGCTGATGGCCTTCTGCTCGTTCATGTCGATGAGCACCAGCTCATCCGCAATGCCCTGGAGGGCAAGGCTGTAGGCGACGTGGGCGCCCACATGGCCCAGGCCGATGATGGCGACCTTCCTTGTTTTCATGGGGAAACACT
Organism: Oscillibacter sp.; assembly: GCA_017469475.1. Taxonomy (GTDB): domain Bacteria; phylum Bacillota; class Clostridia; order Oscillospirales; family Oscillospiraceae; genus Oscillibacter. The sequence goes on from JAFUGI010000078.1 coordinate 50,976, forward strand.
CCTTCTATCTGAAATTGACGATTTGGGTCCTCATGGGATTCTCTCACAAAAAGCGGCGCTTGTCCACCCTTTGCGGGTCACTCACATGCCAAAATTCGGAAACAGCACCAAAGAGTAGAGCATGGCCAGCACCATGTACAGCACGATCAGCACGGCGAAGGCCACCAGGGTCTTCTTCATGACCAGGTTCTCGTGCCCGATCTCGCCCACGGTGGCGCAGGCGGCCACGGTGTTGTTGGGGCAGATCAGGTTGCCGAGAGACGCGGCGGCGTTCTGCCCGGCAAAGACGGTGACGGGGTTCATGCCCAGGGCGCCGGCGGCCTCCATGTGCATGCCGGCGAACATGATGTTGGAGCCGAGACCGGTGCCGGTGATGAAGGAGCCCAGGCTTCCGATGATGACCGCCGCCGCCGGATAGGCGGACTTGGCGACGCCCGCGATGGAGCCGGCGATGAGGGACATCATGCCGGTGGTCTGGGACTGCATGATGTAGGCCATCACCAGGAGGCTGCCCATGGTGATCATGACCGGCATGACGCTTTTGATGGTCTCACCGAAGATGGCGTGCAGGTCTCTCCAGCGCACGTGCAGGGTGATGGCGCCCAGGATGCCGCAGAGAAGAATGACCGCGTCCACCCAGGAGATGTAGCCGAAGGTGCACAGGGTCGCGAAGCCGCGCTCCGGCCAGAGGGCGGGCACGCCGTACCGGATGAGGGGCAGGAGGATCAGCATATAGATGTAGGGGGAGAGGGCCTGGAAGGGGCCGTACTTATGCTCCACCTTCTCCGGCGCGTGGTAGCGGTACTCCTCCGTGGTCTTGATGGGGATGAACTTCACATAGAGCACGGAGAGGACGATGGCGGAGAGGCCCGTTCCCATGGAGGTGACCTCCGGGCCCACGAAGTTGGAGAGCAGAAAGTACATGATCCCGGTGGTGACGCCGGCATAGGTCAGATAGGGCACGATGCCCTTGAAGGCCTTGCGGCCGAAGGCCAGGGCGATGATGAGGAAGGGGATCACCATGGCGCCGAACATGTGGAAGCGGCCCACCATGGCGGAGTTGAGGGCGTTGGTGGAGACCCCGGCCTCCACCAGAGCCGCGCCGCCGTTGATGGTGGTGAGGCCCGCGCCGCCCCAGGAGCAGGGCGTGGCGTCGCCCATGAGGGCCACGGCGATGGCCGTGATGGGCTCAAAGCCCAGCGCCACCAGGAAGGGGGCCGCGATGGCCGCCGGAGCGCCGGCGCCGGCCGCGCCCTCCAGGAAGATGGGCACCATGAAGCCGATGATGATGAGCTGGACCCGCCGGTCCTCGCCGGAGAGGCGGGCGATGGTGTTTTTCACGTCCTCGATGGCCCCGGTCTTTTTCAGGGTGTTGAGGATGACGAAGGCGCCGAAGACCATGACCACGATCTTGAAGCCCTCCTTGATGCCCTTCCAGAGCTGGGCGTCCATTGCCGCCACGTTCTCCTGGAAGGTCAGGCCCTGGACGTTGAAGTAGGTCAGCGCCAGCAGCACGGTCCACACCAGGGCGATGGGGGCCACCCGCTTGGCGGACTGCTTGAAGGCCAGGATGCCCACCAGCACCACGATGATGGGGCTCAGGGCAATGAGGAAATTGATGAACTGCATGGAAGATCAAACCTTTCTCTCGAATCTCTTTGGAACTGCGCGGGGGAAACGCGGTCTTTCAGGCTCCTCCTTTTCTCCGGTTTTTTGCGGCAAAAAAATCCCTGAGACCTTGCGGTCTCAGGGACGAACATGCATTCGCGGTACCACCCTGATTCCCTCCCCCACAGGGGGAGAGCATCTCTCTCGGACTCAGACAAGCCCATGGCCTTCTAACGGGGCCGGCCGGGCCACACTACTACCTCCCGCGGGAGGATTGGCATGGCCTGCTCGGGAGGCAGACTGCCCTGTGGCGCTCCCTGCCGGCTCCCACCGCCCGCCGGCTCTCTGAAAGGTCTCACCACGGCAAAACTCCGTCGTCGCAATTCACGATTTTTGCAGCAAAATTATGCTACCATAGGGGCGCGGCGTTTGTCAATCGTGATTTTTAACGGTTCTTCCTCGGCGTTTTCCCCCGTCTTTGTGCGCCCTTACTCCCTGCGGATGCGCCAGCTGACCGCGGAGGCCAGGGCGCACAGGGCGATGTCGATGCACCAGATGGCGCCGTAGTTCCCGCTGCGGCTGATGAAGATGCCCCCCAGCCAGGAGCTCAGGAAGGCCCCCACCTGATGGCAGACGAAGGTGATGCCGAAGAGCAGTCCCAGCTCCGCCGCGCCGAAGCGGCGGGCGATGATCTGGGAGGTGGGGGTCACCGTGGCATCCCCCGTCATGCCCAGCACGGCGATGAAGCAGAACACGGCGGCCGCAGTTTTGGGGAGCAGGAACAGGAAGACCGCCACCGCCACGGCCCGGATGCCGTACAGCGAGCCCAGCACGCTCCTGAGAGGGAAGCGGCGGCAGAGAACCCCGCACAGCACCGACCCCATCATGGTCATGATGCCGAAGGCGGTGTAGGCCAGGGCCGCCGTCTCCTCCGGGATGCCGTAGGACACGATCTGGGAATAGATGTGGGTGTGGATGATGCACATGTGGAAGCCGCAGGTGGCAAAGCCCGCCATGAGCCGGCGGTAGTCACCCTCCCGCAGGGCCCGGCCCAGCCGCTCTCCCGCTCCTGCCGCCGGCGCGGCGCTTTCCGGGGCGGCGCGGTATTTCCCGGCGGCCGCGGCGATCCAGAAGACCACCGGCAGCAGCACCGCCACCGGGATGCACAAAAGCCGGAGGGTCGCCGCGATGCCCACCCCCGCCTGGAGGCGCTGGATCAGCGGCGAGAGCAGAGAGGTCCCCACGCCGCTGGCGGCGTTGAGGATACCGGAGACGATGGCCGCCCGGTCCCGGCCCAGAAGGGGCGAGATGGTGCCCATGATGATGCCGAAGCACACCGCCCCCGTGCCGGAGAAGAACAGCAGACTCAGCGTCATCAGCAGGGCCGCCTGAGACGCTGCAAGCGGTGTGAGAAAGAGGCCGGAGAGCATCAGAAGCACGCCGGCGGAGAGCACCGTGCCGTTGGACCGCTTCAGGGCCAGAAGTCCGAAGAGGGGCTATGTCACGCCGTACATCAGCTGGCCCGCCGCCGCCACGAAGGAGACCTCCTCATAGCTCAGCGACACGTGGGCCGCCAGGGCCTTTACGATGAGGCCCATGTTGCAGCGCATGCCGCCGCTGACCATGTACAGGAGAAAGGCCGCCGCGCTCAGCAGTATCGCCGTGCCCCGGCTCACCGTTTCCGCCCGCTCAGAGGGCATGGCCGCCCCCTCCCTCCTCCGGCGTGTCCAGGGTCTGGAGTCGGCGGCTGATGCGGATCAGGGCGTCGGCGTCCGCCTGGCCCAGCCAGGCGCGCAGCTCCTCCTGGGCCTTGGCCCACAGGGGGGCCGCCCGCTCCACCGCCGCCTGCCCCTCCGGAGAGAGGCGGAAGGTCTTGCCGCTGCCCACGTCCGGCTCCACCAGCCCCCGGTCCCGGAGAAGGCGGATGTTGCGCACCATGGTGCTGCGGTCCAGCCCGGCGTACCGTGCCCAGTGGGTGATGTTGGCGCTGCCCAGCCGGGAGAGCTGGGCCAGGAGACTATACTGCGCCGCCCGCAGCCCCGCGGGGCGCAGCGCCTCGTCGTACCGGTCGGTCAGGGTGCCGGCGGCCCGGCGGAGATTGGTGCAGTAGCATGAGCTTTGTACGCGCATGGAAACGGTCCCTCCTTGCCGGGCGCAGAACGCCCGGAATGTGGCAAATGTGATTTCGTGTAGTTACACAGTGTATATACACTATACCACGCCGCCCCGTCCCCTGTCAAGAGCGAAACGGCGTGATCTTCCCGGCGGCCCTCAGGGCCGGACGGTTATGGCGTTGACGGGGCAGCCGTTGGCGGCGTCCCGCACCCGCCAGGTCTCCCCCTCCTCCGGCGGGCGCTGCACGGTGGAGGCCCTGCCCACCACGCGAAACACCCCCGGCGCCGCATAGGCGCACATGCCGCAGCCGATGCAGCGGCTCCGATCCACGGAAACGGTCATCTTCTCCCCTCCCTGCTGTTTCGGCGGCCCGGCGCCGCCTTCCTGTATCCGATGCTACCACATCTGCCGCCGTTCGCCAAGTCCCCCGGCAGTCCCTTTGGTCATTTTTGCGAAAATTATTTTACATCTTTGTGCGTAAATTTGCGCAAATGTCAATTCATTTTTAGTGAAACACCGCTTATACTGAAGGTAACATCCGCCCGCCGGCGCCGCCGGCAAAACGGGGCGACAGAAAGGAACAGGACGATATGGCGATCCCTATTGGTATCAACGGCTTTGGCCGCATCGGCCGGGTGGCGCTCCGCGTGATGGTGGAGCGGGGCAGCAGCAGCTACCACATCTGCGGCATCAACCTGCGCAACGCGGACCTGGACTATATGGTCTACCAGGTGAAGTACGACTCCGTGTTCCGCACCTTCCAGGGCAGCGTGGACCGGGACGACCGGCACCTCATCATCAACGGCAAGAAGATCCGCATCTACAGTGAGAACGACGCCGCCCTCATCCCCTGGGACGACTGCGGCGCGGAGTACATCATCGAGTCCACCGGCGCCTTCAACACCACGGAAAAGGCGTCGGCCCACCTGAAAAACGGGGCGAGAAAGGTGGTCCTCTCCGCCCCCTCCAAGGACGACTGCACCCCCACCTTCGTCATGGGCGTGAACCACAAGACCTATACCCCGGAGATGGACGTGGTGTCCAACGCCTCCTGCACCACCAACTGCCTGGCCCCCATGACCAAGGTCATCCACGACACCTTCGGCATCCAGCAGGCACTCATGTCCACCATCCACGCCGCCACCGCCAAGCAGAAGGCGGTGGACGCCCGGGCCGGCCGGGACTGGCGGACGGGCCGCAGCGTTCTGGGCAACATCATCCCCTCCACCACCGGCGCGGCCAAGGCCGTGGGCGAGGTGATCCCGGAGCTGAAGGGCAAAATGACCGGCATGAGCTTCCGCGTCCCCACCAACGACGTGTCCGTGGTGGACCTGACGGCCCGACTGATCCAGCCCGCCAGCTACCACGACGTGTGCGTGGCCATGGAGAACGCGGCCCGCAACAGCATGAAGGGCATCATCACCTGCACCACGGACCAGGTGGTCTCCTCCGACCTGACGGGCTTCACCGAGACCTGCATTTTCGACGAGACCGCCGGCATCATGCTGGACAACGACTTCGTCAAGCTCATCGCCTGGTATGATAACGAATGGGGCTACACCAACAAGCTCCTGGACCTGATCGCCCACATGCACGCGGTGGACCACGCGTAAAAGGGCGCCGGCCCCCGCCGGGCACGGAGAGGGACCATCCCCGCCGGCACAAAAGGCGATGCGGCACGCCGTAAGCGTTCGCCTTTACCCGCCCCGCAATAAAAAACAGCCAACGCCCCTCTTCCTCATCGGAAGAGGGGCGCTCATTCGTCCTCGATGTACTCCATGATGTCCCCCACCTGACAGTGGAGGATCCTGCAAAACATCTCAATGGTATGGGTGCTGACGCTCTCATTGCGCTTGAGCCGGGTGATCTGCCCGGGGCTCACGTGATACTGCTTGATGAGGGCGTACTGGCTCACGCCCCGCTCCTTCATGACCTCCCACAGCCGGCGATACGAAATCATCCATCCAAGCCTCGCTTTCTACTTGCATGGTAACCGGAAACGGTATATACTGCATATTAACCAATATCGGTTAATATCGAACATTCGGAAGGCAGCTGCGGCCGCGAGACCTGTTTGATGCCTGCCGGGAGAAGCATTTTGGTGCAAGGAACGGAGGCGCAGATCATGGGCGGGATCGGCAGAATTGCGGACATGCTGATGTGCCTTCTGTGGGTCACGACCTATGCGCTGGTCCTGGCGGCCACGCTGAAGGACAAGTACCCCGCCATCTCTCCCATCACCCAGGCCATCATCGCGCCCTTCGAATTTGCCGTGACAGCCTCCTTCCTGCAGGATTTTTCCCTGCACTATGTGTCCGCCGCCTATCTCTGCTGGTCCCTGCTGGAGATCGGGACCATCGCCCTGTTCCTTCAACGGCAGTATATCCGGCCGAGGCTTGCCGGGCCGTATCTCGCCATCCTCTTCCTGCTCACCTGCCTGATGGCTTATGTCATCCGCCAACCCAGGGGGACGATCGTTTTCTCCTATTTGAATACGATCCTGGGCACGGTCTTCTGGTATGGGCATGTCCGTCGGCGGGACTATCCCGTTACGGTCCTGCATCTGTGCTTCTTTGTCACCAAATACTGTGCCGATGTTCTGGGCGTCATCACATATTTTCGCCAGCACGGGCCCTTTGTCAGCGCGATGAGCGTCTTGCTCCCGTTTCTGGATTCCCTCTTTATCCTGACCTGGTATGCCCGGCATCAGGAGAGGCAAACGGACCGCTCCGGGCGCCCATGACCCACTCCGGCGGCCTTCGCCGCCTGTGGGTCCTCTTTTTTGCCTTTACCCGGAGGAGACCCACAAATCTTTGGGTTTCCTCTGCTTGTTCATAATTTGTTCATGATTACAGCAGGGGTTTGGAGTATGGTGTAGGAAGAGATATTATGTAACCATGGATCGGACACAATGGGAGGAACGGACAATGAAACGATTCTGGACAAAACGGCTTCCGGCGGCTCTGCTGGCCCTGCTGATGACCGTGTGCCTGGCCCCTGCCGCTCTGGCGGACGAGCCCGGCGAGGGCCACACCCACACATTTTCCAAGGAGTGGACCAAGAACTCCACGGCCCACTGGCACGAGTGCTCCTGCGGTGAGCGGGCGGACGAGGAGGCCCACGACTTCGTGGTAGACGCCGCCAAGAGCACCGCCCCCACCTGCTACCAGAGCGGCACCACGGTGGAGCGCTGCTCCGTGTGCGGCTATGAGCGGACCATCACCTCCGCCCCCACCGGCGACCACGACTTCGATGAGAGCCGCTGGGCCGCGGACGACGACTACCACTGGCACGAGTGCACCACCAAGGGCTGCACCGCCGCCTCCGCCAAGGAAAGGCACGAGGCCGACGGCGAGGGCAAGGTCACAGACCCCACCTGCACCGAGGACGGCTACATCACCTACACCTGCGCCGTGTGCGGCAAGACCTATAAGCGCGCCGGCACCAAGGCCCTGGGCCACAACTTTGTCAACGGCAAGTGCACCCGCTGCGGTGTGAAGGAGTCCACCTCCACCACCGGGAAGAACTTCTCCCTGGACAATGTGACGGTCTCCAAGAGCGTGAGCGTGGGCTCCAGCATCCGCACCAAGATCAACAGCTACTTCACCAAGACCAACTTCTCCACTGTCACCTTCGGCGACCCCACCGGCACCAGCTACGGCACCCTCTACGCCGACAGCGACAAAAGCGCCCTCAAGTCCCGGGAGTACACCTATTCCAACTCCGGCGGCTGGCCGGTGAAGGACCTGTACTTCGTGGCCAAGAGCAAGGCCGGCACCTACAAGATCCCCTACACCGCCGAGGACGACAGCGGCAACGTGGTGGAGGGCACCATCACCATCAAGGTGGTCTCCTCCTCCAGCTCCTCCAGCACCTCCGGCTCCAAGATCACCTACGAGGTCAAGCCCGGCAAGTCCGTCACCTTCAGCAAGAGCGACTTTGACGACGTGTACAGCGCCAAGCGGGACGACACGCTGCGCTATGTGACCTTCACCGTCAGCTCCATCAGCGGCGGGTCCTTCACCGTGGACTCCAAGACCCTCTCCCGCAGCACGCTGAACAACTCCGCCTTCTACTACAGCAAGTCCAGATACGGCGACTACGCCCTGGCGGACCTGACCTTCGAGGCGGACAGCGACTTTGATTCCAGCCTCACCCTGACCTACTATGCCTACGGCGAGGACGAGGACGACTATGTGAAGGGGAGCGTGGTCATCAAGTCCACCGGCTCCAGCTCCTCTGGCTCCTCCGGCTCTTCCAGCTCCTCCGGCACCATCTCCTACTCCGTGAAGGCGGGCAGCTCGGTGGCCTTCAAGAAGAGCGACTTCAAGACCGCTTACGACAAAAAGCTCTCCGGCACCGTCCGGTACGTGACCTTTGAGACCTCCTCCACCCTCAGCGCCAGCGAGGGCACCCTCTACAACGACTACAACGGCAGCGAAGAGAAATCCTTCGCCCGGTCCAGCCTGAGCCGGTACAACTTCTACTACTCCTCCTCTTCCTACGGCGACTACGCCCTGGAGGATCTGAGCTTCGTGGCGCCCAAGGGGGCCTCCGCCCACACGGTGAAGCTGACCTACACCGTGTATGACTCCCGGGACGACTCCGTCACCGGCACGGTGGAGATCAAGGTCACCGGCTCCGGCACCACCTCCTCTTCCTCCGACACGCTGACCTACAAGGTCCAGCCCGGCAAGGAGGTCACCTTCAACCGCAAGGACTTCAACTCCTATTACCAGGAGGTCTCCGACACCACCAACACCATCAAGTATGTCACCTTCGAGACCTCCGACACCCTGAGCAAGACCTCCTCCGGCCTGGTGTACTACAACTACGGCTCCTCCGGCGAGGTGTCCTTCAACCGCAACAGCATCGACGACTATAAGTTCTACTACAGCAGCGCCTCCGACGGGGATTACCCCCTGAGCGGCCTCTCCTTCGTGGCGGGCAGCGGCTTTACCAAGGCCATCACGCTGGACTTCACGGCCTACTACACCACCAGCAAAAAGGCCACCGGCAAGCTGGTCATCCAGCCCGACGGCACCGCGGCCACCACGCCCACCACCACCGTCACCTCCTCCGCCGTGGCCGACCTGGTGTACCAGACGGCCTACGCCGACACTGTGCGCATCAATGCCGACGAGCTGGCCCGCTTCTTCCGCAGGCAGATCTCCGGCGGACGGCTCCAGTACGTCCGGCTGGACGGCGTGCCCGCCTCCGGCAGCCTCTACTACAACTATTACGGCACCAGCCGCTACGGCTCCACCACCCGCAAGCAGCTCACCGCCTCCAACTGCGCGGCGCAGAACTTCTATTTCAGCCCCACCTCCACCAGCCAGTACTCTCTGGCGGAGCTGGCGTTCGTGCCCACCAGCGGCGTCAACACCTGCGTGACCATTCCCTTCACCGCCGTGGGCGCCACCGCCAGCCAAACGGTCAAGGGCACCATCCTCATCAGCGCTACCAAGGCCAAGGTAGCGGACGTGTACGGCGTGACCCCCAAGGGCACCGCCGTGACCCTGCCCGCCTCCGCCATCGTCTCCGCCGTCACCACCGCCACCGGCTCCGCCCCTGCGGGCATCCAGCTGGTGAAGCTGCCCAAGACCTCCGTGGGCACGGTGTACGTGGGCTCCGGCACCTCCACCAAGGCCGTCACCGGCAAGACCTACGGCTACAACACCGGCGACCAGCAGATGGGCCAGCTGCGCTTCGTGCCCGCCTCCGGCCACACCGGTGCCGTGGAGATCCCCTATGCCGCCGTGGACAGCCGGGGCAACCTCATGGCGGCGGGCGTGTTCTCCCTGGGCGTCGTGAGCAGCGTGAAGAAATTCTCTGACATCAACTCCTCCACCTGGTGCTACAAGTACGTCACCGAGCTGGCGGACGCCGGCGTCATCGGCGGCTACAGCGACGGGTCCTACCGCACCAACAACGCCGTGACCTACGGCGCGGCACTGAAGCTGGTGATGCTGGCCGCCTGGTATCCCGAGCAGAAGCCCACCGGGGCCAACGTGTTCAGCGGCTACCTGGATAAGGCCCGGTCCGAGGGCATCATCACCCGGGCCAACGTGGACCTGACCAAGCCCATCACCCGTTTGCAGGTGGCCCAGCTGGCCGCCGGGGCCATGAAGCTGGATACCTCCAACCTCTCCAGCGTCAAGCCCTTCACCGACACCACCGACGTGTACGTGCAGGCCCTGAACGCCGCCGGCGTCATCAACGGCTACTTTGCCAATGGCACCAGCACCTATAAGCCCGGCAACACCCTGACCCGGGGTCAGGTGGCCGCCATCGTGTGGCGGATGCGCAACTACGAAAAGTAAACCTCCATCCGATCGGCGGCGCCGCGGGACTTCTTCTGCGGCGCCGCTTTTTTCGGGCCGTCCCAGGAAAGTGCGGACCCGGAGCCATCCCCGCCGCCGTCAGCCGGCCACCTGCGAGATCACCGGTGAGAGCCGGTGGCCCCTGCGGAGCCGCTGTGTCGGGGTGGGGCGTTTTGCCAGGGAGGCCATTCCGCCGGGGCGGGGCATTTCGTGGGGTCTGGCCATTCCGTCGGGGCGGCTACTTCGTGGAGGCGGGGCGTTCTGTCAGGGTAGGGAACTCCACGGGTCAGGGCCCCTCCACCGGGGCTCATTTCGCCGCCTCGCAGGGCCGTTTCGCCGCCTTGACAGGCGGGCGGGGCCGTGCTACAATAAACCTATTAAAAGCGTATGTTATTTCGGCGTCATGTGTCGGACAAGGGAGTGGCATCCATGAAGAATCCCCTGCACTATCAGCTCTCGGAATATGACTGCGGCCCCACCTCCATGCTCAACGCCATGAGCTTCCTCTTTTCCCGGGAGGAGATCCCGCCGGAGATCGTGCGCAACATCATGCTCTACTGCCTGGACTGCTTCGGCGCCGACGGCACCAGCGGAAAAAGCGGCACCTCCCGCATGGCCATGATGTTTTTGAGCAACTGGCTGGACGGCTTCGGCCGGGCGGGGCACCTGCCGGTGCGCAGCCGGTACCTGTCCGGCCGGGCGGTAAACCTGCGGCAAAACGGCGCCCTGACCGACGCCTTGCGCCGGGGCGGAGCGGCAGTGGTGCGGCTGTATCTGGACGAGCCCCACTACGTGCTCATGACCGGCCTTTCCGGCGACCGGGTGGAGCTGTTCGACCCCTACTACCGCGCCGAGCCCTTTCCCCAACAGGACGTGGAGCTGGTGTGGGACCGCCCCGCCGCCTGCAACCGGATCGTGCCGGTATCCTACTTCGAGCGGGAGACGGAGGATCTGTACGCCTTCGGGCCGGAGGACCAGCGGGAGGCGGTGCTCCTTTTCAACGAGACCACCCAGCTGACCGCGGAGGCCACCGTGGAGTACATGATCTGAGCGTCCATTGCGAAGGGAGCCTCCCGCCGGACGCCGCGCTCAGCGCTCGTCTCGGGAGGTCTTTGCGGCGGCAAAGCCGCGCTCCCCCGTGTCCGCCCAGAGCGGCAGAGGCCGGAGGCGATACCGCCAGCGGCGCAGGGCGCTGTCCGACCAAATGCCCAAACACAAAGAGGAGGGAGCCTGTGGGCTCCCTCCTCTTACAGCGTTTTCTTGCGCGGAACAGACGCCGGGTCTCCCGCCGTCAGATGATATAGTCGTTGCCGGGCTGGCCGGAGTGCATCAGGTCCGCCACGGTGTAGCGGTTCAAATACGCCTGGATGGTCTGGTCCAGTCCCCGCCACATGGGAAGGGTCCGGCAGTCCGCCATGCGGGGGCAGGGGGCCGCGTCCGGCCCCAGACAGGCCACCGGGGCCAAGGACCCCTCCGTCAGGTGCAGCACCTCGCCCACGGTGATCTGATCCGGCGTCCGGCTGAGGCGGTATCCCCCGCCCTTGCCCCGCAGGCCGATGAGAACCCCGTCCTTCACCAGGGACTTGACGATGCTCTCCAGGTACTTCTCCGAGATCTCCTGCCGCTCCGCGATCTCCTTCAGCGGGACATACCCATCCGACTGGTGCTCCGCCATGTCGGTCAGCACCCGCAGCGCGTAGCGCCCCTTGGTCGAAATCAGCAATGCTGCCGCCCCCTTTCGCCTTTCTTTCACCGATGCGCGCCAATTGTGAAGCGGTCTTCCCGATCGGCGGCCTTTTCACCTATTATAACGCGAGGTTGATGGGATTTCAACGAAAATTTTCCGTCCTTTTTCCGGCAGATCCCTCCAGCGGCGCAAAGGGCGGCACATGCGGCGCCGACACAGGCGGCGCGCAAGCGCGCAAAAGAGCAGGCCTCCGCCCATGGCGAAGGCCTGCTGTTCTCTTCTTGACCGCGGTTCTCGCTTTGGCCGCAGATGCGGCGATTTACTTCCTGCCCTCCCGGACCGCCTTTACCACCAGGCCTGTCAGGGCGAAGAGGGCCAAGGCGTTGGGAATGACCATCAGCTGGTTGAACATGTCGCTCAGCTCCCACACCAGGTCGTTGGAGGCCAGGGTGCCCAGGAAGATGAAGACCAGGGCGATGACGGTGTACACCAGGCTGGACTTCTTGCCGAAGAGCCAGGTCATGTTGATCTTGCCGAAGAGGTTCCAGCCCAGAATGGTGGAAAAGGCGAAGAAGAACAGGCAGATGGCCACGAACTTGGCGCCAAAGCTGGCGCCGAACACGGTGCCAAAGGCGGTCTGGGCCAGGTTGGCCTTGCCGATGCCCTCGGGGATGGCGCCGCTGGCCAGGATGCCGTCCGCAGTGTAGAGGGTGGAGATGATGACCAGAGCGTTGAGGGTCAGGACCACGAAGGTGTCGATGAACACGCCGATCATGGCCACCACGCCCTGATCGTGGGGATGGGCCACATTGGCCAGCGCGTGGGCGTGGGGCGTGGAGCCCATGCCGGCCTCATTGGAGAAGAGGCCCCGCTTGGCGCCCTGGCTGACGGCGATCTTCAGCGCCGCGCCGAAGCCGCCGCCGATGATGGCCTGGGGCTGGAAGGCGTACTTGAAGATCATGGCGAAGGTGGCGGGGATGTAGCGGATGCGCACGATGAGCACGATCAACCCCCCCAGGATAAAGAGGGCCGCCATGACGGGCACCACCTTCTCCGTGACGGAGGCCAGGCGCTGCACGCCGCCCAGGAAAATGACGCCGCAGATGATGACCAGCACGACGCCCACGACCCAGCTGGGGATGCCGAAGGCGGTCTGGAAGGTGGAGCCGATGGAGTTGGACTGGACCATGCAGCCGAAGAAGCCCAGGGCCAGGATGATGGCCACGGCGAAGAAGGTGGCCAAAAAGCGGCCGAAGCCTCCCTTGAAGGCGGTGGTGATGTAGTACACCGGGCCGCCCTGGATGTGGCCGTCGGCGTCCTTGATGCGGGTATCCTGGGCCAGCACCGCCTCGGCGTAGATGGTGGCCATGCCGAAGAAGGCGATGATCCACATCCAGAAGATGGCGCCGGGGCCGCCGGTGAGGATGGCGCCGCTGGCGCCCACGATGTTGCCGGTGCCCACTTGGGCGGCAATGGCGGTGGCCAGGGCCTGGAAGGAGCTCATCCCGCTTTTGTGCTTGTCGCCCAGGAGCGTCAGGTTGCCGAAGACCTTGCGCATGCCCTCACCGAAGCAGCGCACCTGCACAAAGCGGGTCTTAATGGAGTACCACAGGCCCACGGCGATCAGCAAAATCACCAGCACATAGTCGGAAAGATAGGAATTGATGGTTTGTACAACGGACAATAGCATAGTTTTCCCTCCTGAATACGCAAAAGAACGGCTGAATTTCAGCCGCTCCGGAGAAGAAAACGCGCAGAATGCCCGCGGACATCCCGCAACATCCTACTCTGTCCTTTTACCTGAGAGATTCGGCAGCCTGCGCCGCCTTGCACCTTCGGTCCCCGTTTCCGGGCTTCTCCAGAGCCACATCCATCCTTAGTCCCCACCCGGAGCGCCGGGCGCCTGAGAGTTTCACTCCTTCGGCAGGCCAGAGGCCGTTTCCCTAAGAACTTCGTTTGCCGTTATTTTGGATTGCGGTAACTACCTTACCATGTCCGCCCACGGTTGTCAATCCTTTTTTCGGCACGGACAGCGCCCGGAAGAAGCAGGCCCCCGTCCCGGTGGGGCGAGGGCCTGCGGCGGGAATTTCCCAAGCGGCTCAATAAAACTCCTTGATGTAGTTCAGCACGTCCTCCCGGCTTCCCTGGAAGGGGCCGGGGGTCTCCATCTTCAAGGAGACCAGGGCGGTGCAGTACTGGAGGGCGCCGGCCACGTCCGCCCGCTGGCGCTCGGTGATGTAGCCGGCGAAGGTGGTGTCGCCCCGGCCAGTGCGGCCGGAGAGGTTCCGGGCCTTGATGGGGCAGGTGTAAATGTCCTTGCCGTCGTAGGCCAGGACCTCGGTGTTGTGGGTGATGAGGACCTCCTTGGCGCCCCAGCTGTGCAGGAGCTTGGCAGCCTCCGCCCGGTCGGTCAGGCCGGTGAGGATCTCCGCCTCGGCGGCGTCGGTCTTGAGATAGTCGATCATGGGCAGGTACTGCTTCTTCTCCGCCCAGTCGTGGAAGGCCATGGTCTTGTCCGCCTCCACGTGGCGCAGCAGGCACTGCACGTCCACGGCCACCTTGCCGTGCTTGGCGGCCTCGGCGAAGAGGGCGCCGTCAAAATCGCCGTAGACCAGGCCGGCGAAGTGGTAGATCTTGGTGGTGATGTCCGGCAGCTCCTCGAACTTGAAGGGGTCGCACACGCCCATGGACGTGCAGGAGCGCTTTTCCTTGTCCGCGGTGAAATACTGGTTGCGGATGGAGCAGGTCGCCTTGGAGGGCTTCCAGTACACGTCCGCGCCGGAGCCCTTGAACCGCTCCTCCACGTCGGCGTCCGCCGGGTTCAGCTTGGTGAAAAGAGCCGTGCGGTTGCCGCTTTTGGCCGCCGCGAAGCCGGACGCCACCACGGCGCCGCCCACCTCCTTGCGCTCGTTGCCCAGGTAGTCGATGTTGTGGTCCAGGGACACCGGTCCGATGACCAGCACGTCATATTCCTTTGCCATGTTGTTCTTCCTTTCCCTCCGGGCTCTGCCCGGGTGTTGGGTGTTATTGTATCACAATTCCTCCACGGATACAACGCCCTTTGTGCCGGACACGCCCCGCACCAGTTCCTCCGCCGTGCACTTGCGGCTCAGCCGCAGGGAGAAGATGGCGCTGGCGTTTTTGTTGTCCCCCTCGGCCGAGCGGGTCACCTGCATATCCAGCACTGAGATGTCCTGCTGGCGGTAGAAGCGCAGGATGCTGTCCAGCGCGGCGCGGCTTTCATATTCGATGTACAAATTGATCTCCGGCGCGGTGTCGATGATGTGGTATTCCAGTCTGGCGAAGACCCGCTCTGTGATGAGAAGGAGGACAGTGGCGAAGATGCCGCCCTCGTAAAACCCGCCGCCCAGGGCCAGGCCGATGATGGCGGCGGCCCACAAGCCCGCCGCGGTGGTCAGCCCCTTCACCCGCTGGTGGCGGGTGACGATGATGGTGCCGGCGCCGATGAAGCCGATGCCCGCCACCACCTGGGCGCCAAAGCGGGCGATGTCGGTGAAGTAGTGCATGTACAGGTACAGGTACTGGCTGGTCAGGGTGGTGATGGCCGCTCCCAGGCAGATGAGGATGTGGGTGCGAAAGCCCGCCGGGCGGCGCTTGAACTCCCGCTCGATGCCGATGGCTCCGCCGCAGACCACCGCCAGAAGCAGCCGAACCGCCACGGAGGCCAGCGTCAGATCCCGCAGGCCGTTGAAGATCGAAAGCATATGTCTCCCCCTCTCAAGTCTCGTCGATGGTGTAGACGCTCTCCAGCTCGGAGATCGCCGCCACCACCTGGGTGTGGGGCACCCGGTGGTTGAGCCGGATGGAGAACACGGCGCTGGGCGCCCGGCCGCTCTCCCGTCCCCGGTCGATGTCCACCTCATAGATCTGCACGTCCTGGGCCTTGATGCGGCCGATGATGTCGCCCACGGCGTCCAGGGAGTCAAACTCCACATAGAGGTTCATGTTGTGGGCGGTCTCCATCATCCGGCGCTCCACCGCCGGCAAAATGCGCACGCACAGCAAGATCAGCACGAAGGCCAGCAGCACGCACTCGTAAAAGCCCGCGCCGATGGCCAGCCCCGCGCAGGCGGAGGCCCACAGCCCCGCCGCGGTGGTCAGTCCCTTGACCTCCTGCCGGCCGGTAACGATGATGGTGCCGGCTCCCAGGAAGCCGATGCCGTTGATGACCTGGGCGCCGAAGCGGGACACGTCCGTCCGGATGCCGATCTCCTGGGCCAGAGCCGCCCAGTCGTGGGTCAGCAGGTGATATTCGTACAGGCTGAGCATCACCGTCAGCGCCGCGCCGAGACACACCACCATATAGGTGCGCAGTCCCGCCGGACGGTGCTTGCGGCCCCGCTCCAGCCCGATGAGTCCGCCGAACAGCATGGCCAGCACCAGCCGCACCAGCACCGACGCCGTGTTCAGCTCCCGCAGATAGTCCAACGCGTGGATCAAACGCCTCTCCTCCTTTTCCATTGCCCCGCAGGGCAGGTAAATGCAGGGGAGGCACAGACCGGCCTCCCCGTCCCGGCAAACGTCCCCTACCGAAGCGAAAGCGCTTACAAACGTTTGCGTGGTTCTTTCTTTATTAAATACCATGGTTGGCCGCCCCTTGTCAACGGAAATCGATCCATTCTGTAAAAATTCTATACCTTTACTAAAGATATGCGCCGCATTTTGGGACATTTCCCTGTGTCGCCGCACCGTTTGCGCCGGGCTTCGTGAGATTTGCCAAAACCAATTCTCGAAGTTTGTGCGTTTTGCCATAAGAAAACGATTTAGCTGTCTCCGCTCTTGTAAAAATCAACATTCCCCGCATTGACAGGCGGTGCCGCAGGTGCTAAAATACAAACGTTCGCAGGACGGCGCCGCCCCTAGCGGGCTGTCCCAAAACAATAAAAAAGAAGGAGAATCTTGCAATGAAGAACACCAAGCGTCTTTGGGCCCTGGTACTGACGCTGGCCATGGTCCTGGCTCTGGCCGCCTGCGGCGGAAGCTCCAGCAGCTCCTCCGGTTCCTCCGGGACCGCGGCTCCCGCCACCTCCACCACCCAGCCCGCCTCCGGCAGTGAGTCCCAGACTCCCGCCGAGCCCACCAGCGACAAGCTGACCGTTTACACTGCCTTCCCCGAGAGCGAGGTCATCTACTACTTCAACAAGTTCACGGAGGAGACCGGCATCAAGATCGAGTACATCCGCCTCTCCGCCGGCGAGATGCTGACCCGCGTGGAGGCCGAGAAGGACAATCCCCAGGCCGCGCTGATGTTCGGCGGCTCCACCGACAACTACATCGCCGCCGTGGACAAGGGCCTGCTGGAGCCCTATCAGTCCTCCGAACTGAGCAACACCCCCGCCAGCTATCTGGACCCCACCGGCACCTGGAACCCCATCTATGTGGGCTGCATCGCTTTCGCCTGCAACTCCGACTGGTTCGCGGACCACGGCTATGACTATCCCACCAGCTGGGAGGATCTGCTGGATCCCAAGTACCAGGGAGAGATCATCATGGCGCACCCCGCCACCTCCGGCACCGCCTACACCGTGCTGGCCACGCTGGTCCAGCTCAAGGACGATGAAGGCTGCTGGGCTTACCTGGAAGAGTTGAACAAGAACATGAGCCAGTTCACCAAGTCCGGCTCCGCCGCCCCCAACGCCGTTGCTCTGGGTGAGGCCGCCATCGCGCTGACCTTCTCCCACGACGCGCTGCAGCTGACTCCCGAGGGCTATCACATCGTCCTCTCCTTCCCCGAGGACGGCACCGGCTTCGAGGTCGGCGCCACGGCCCTCATCAAGGGCGGTCCCGCCGACGAGCAGGCCAACGCCAAGCGCTTCATCGACTGGATGTGCTCCGAGGCCGGCCAGGGCTGCTACGCCGAGAACGACTCCTTCCGCGTGCCCACCAACACCAAGGCCCCCGTGGCCGAGGGTCTGGTGACGCTGGACCAGGTGCCCGTGATCGACTATGACGCCGTTTGGGCTGCCAGCAACAAGACCGAGTACTGCAACGAGTTCGAGGCCCGCATCGTGGCCAAGCCCACCGAGTGATCGGACCGCTGACAATACCGTTTGAGAACTGACCGAGCGGGGCTTCCTCTCCCATGGGGAGGAAGCCCCCCGGACTATGGGGCGCCGCAAGCTCCGCGGGCCTTCGCGCAGGGCAGGGCACGGCCCTATCCTGCGCAAGGGTCCGCGGGCGGTCCCCTCCCCCACAAGCTCGAAAACACTCAGGAGGAACCAACATGGCAAAATCCAAAAGCGTGCGCGGCAGCTCTGCCGCCCGCATGAAAAAGCTGAACGATACCAGGACCATCCTGCGTCAGCCGATCCTGCTGGTCGCCGTGATCCTGACGATCCTGCTCCTGCTTTTGTTCGTGGTATACCCGCTGTGCAAGGTCCTGATCTACAGCCTGACCGACGACAGCGGCGCCTTTTCCACGGAGAATCTGGTGTCGATCCTCACCTCCGGCCGCTATTTGAAGGTCTTTGGCCGCACCATGCTGCTGGGCCTGGTGGTGGCCGCCATCGCCACCACCATCGGCTACATCTTTGCCTACACCATCACCCGCACCAACGTGCCCTGCAAGGGCTTTTTGAAGACCATTGCCACGCTGCCCATCCTGTCCCCGCCCTTCGTGCTGAGCCTGTCCGTGATCTTCCTCTTCGGCAAGCAGGGCCTCATTACCAAGAACCTGCTGGGCATCACCGGCAACAATGTCTATGGCATGAAGAGCCTGATCGTGGTGCAGGTGATGAGCTTCTTCCCCATCGCCTACCTGACCCTCTCCGGAATCCTGGAGTCCATCGACGCCTCGGTGGAGGACGCCGCCTGCAACATGGGCGCCGGCCGCTGGAAGACCTTCTGGACGGTGACCTTCCCCCTGTCCCTGCCGGGCATCATCTCCGGCGCGCTGCTGGTGTTCATCCAGTCTCTGGAGGACTTCTCCAACCCGGCTACCATCGGCGGCGACTACACCACCCTCTCCATCGAGGTGTACAACATCATCACCGGCAGCTACGATATGCGCCGGGGCTCGGTGCTGGCCATTTTGCTGCTGGTGCCGGCGGTGATCGCGTACCTGCTCAATAAGTACTGGGTGAACAAGAAGAGCTTCGTCACCGTGACCGGCAAGCCCACCCAGGCCCGCAAGCTCATCGACGAGGCCCACATCAAGTGGCCCCTGTTCGCCTTCTGCATCCTGGTGGCCGCCATCGTCATTTTGTTCTACGGCACCGTGATCTTCGGCTCCTTCGTGCGCACCTGGGGCATCGACTTCTCCCTGACCCTGGACCAGTACAAGCGGGCCCTGCAGTACGGCTTCGGCAGCCTGAAGACCTCCATGGTCCTGGCGGTGATCTCCGCCCTGATCGGCGGCATCTTCGGCATGATCATTGCCTACATCACCGCCAAGCGGGACTATTATGGCAAGAAGTTCATCGAGGTCTCCTCCGTTTTGATGTTCGCCGTTCCCGGCACGGTGCTGGGCATCTCCTACATCCTGGGCTTCAACACCAAGCCTCTGGTGCTCACCGGCACCGCCGTGATCCTGGTCATCGTCTTCACCTTCCGGAATATGCCGGTGGCCATCGAGTCCGGCACCACCACCCTGCTGCAGATCGACAACTCCATCGAGGAGGCGTCCACCATCCTGGGAGCGGACAGCGGCTATTCCTTCCGCCGCATCACGCTGCCGCTGCTGCGCAACGCCTTCTTCTCCGGCATCGTATACTCCTTCACCAAGGCCATTACCGCCGTCAGCGCGGTGATCTTCCTGGTCTCTCCCCGGTGGACGCTGGTCACCAGCAAGATCTACGGATTGTTCGACCTTGCCAAATACGGCCAGGCGGCAGCCTTCGTGACCATGATGATCGGTATTCTGCTGGTGTTCATCGGCATCTTCAATAAGCTCATCAACCTGCTGCTGGCGCCCCGCTCCCGGGTACCCCAGGCCAAAACGAAAACGGAGGAAGCGAAATGAGTACTGTAAACGAGAAACTGTCCTTCAGCAAGAAGAGCTCCGGCGTGGTGCTGCGGGATGTGACCAAGATTTTCCAGCAGCCCGACACCGGCAAGGACTTCATCGCCGTGAACCACATCAACCTGGAGATCAACGACGGTGAAATGGTCACGCTGCTGGGCCCCTCCGGCTGCGGCAAGACCACCACGCTGCGTATGATCTCCGGCTTTGAGTACCCCACCAGCGGAAACGTGTTCATCGGCTCGCGGGACGTGGCCAAGGTCCCCCCCAACAAGCGGGGCATCTCCATGGTGTTCCAGTCCTACGCCCTCTTCCCCCACATGAACATCTGGGAAAACGTGGCGTACGGTCTGCGGGTGGCCAAGGTCCCCCAGGATGAGATCATCCGCCGCACCAACGACGTGGTGGAGCTGATGCAGCTCAAGGGCATGGAAAAGCGCTTCCCCAACCAGCTCTCCGGCGGCCAGCAGCAGCGGGTGGCCCTGGCCCGCGCCGTGGTCATCGAGCCCAGCGTGCTGCTGTTCGACGAGCCTCTGTCCAATCTGGACGCCAAGCTGCGGGAGTCCATGCGGGATGAGCTCCGCGCCCTCCAGAAGCGGCTGGGTATCACCAGTCTGTACGTCACCCATGACCAGTCCGAGGCCATGGCCATCTCCGACCGGGTGGTCATCATGAAGGACGGCAACATCATGCAGGAGGGCTCTCCCACGGAGATCTATGAGCAGCCCACCAGCCGGTTCGTGGCCAACTTCATCGGCAAGGCTAACTTCATCGACGGCATCCTCACCGGCCGGGACGGCGAAGCCGCCCTGGTGGACGTGGGCGGTCACACCATCTCCATCCCCGCCCCCGGCGCCATGCCCGGCGTGGAGATGGGCGGCAAGTGCTGCCTGACGGTGCGGCCGGAGTCCTTCCAGCTCACCGCCGGGGACGGCCCTCTGAGCGGCGTCATCTCCCGCGCCACGTACTACGGTGCCAAAATCGAGTACGAGGTCATGCGGGGCGAGCAGCCCATCATCGTGGAGGTCTACAATCCCCAGCTCACCGAGCGCTTCAACGTGGGCGACCGGGTGAACATGACCCTCATCGACCGCTGCGTCCGGGTCCTGGCGTAACGGCGAACGGTCCCAAAGAGAAAAGCCGTCCGCGGGCCTTGCCCGCGGCC
>JAFUGI010000079.1 GCA_017469475.1 Oscillibacter sp.
CGGGAGGCTGCGGAAATACTACCATCTGACGAAAAAGGGCGCCGCCGCCTGCCGGGAGGAGCGGGAGGCCTGGCGCCGGTACGCGGCAGGGGTCAACGCTGTGGTGGAATTTGGAGCGTCCATGGCATGAAACGGGAGGAGTATGCCGAATCGGTGCTCCTCTTCCTCCGCCACCTGACGGCGCGGGAGCGCGCCGCCGTACGAGAGGAGCTGAACGGCCACATCGAAGACCACATCGCCGCCCTGGAGGAGCGGGGCGAACCGCCGGAGCGAGCCGAGGAGCGGGCCCTGGCGGCCATGGGCGATCCGGCGGAGACGGGGCGGGCGCTGGCGCGGCAGTATCCCATGGGCTGGCTGGTGTGGGGCCGGACCGCCGCCATACTGACGGTGGCGCTGGCCCTGCTTCTGGCGGGGCCCCTGTGGACCCGGGCAGCGGCGGGAGCGGACAGCCTCCGGGTCCGGCGATCGCCGCAAACGGTCGCGGACCTTGGCCGGCAGGAGGACGGAAGCCTGCTGCCCCGGGCCGACGATACAGAGGATACGCAGCTCCGTGTGACGCTGGGGGATGTCCATTTTTGGGTCTACCAGGTGGGCATCCGGGAGGGGACGGTCCTGCTGGCGGTGGCACAGTGGCGGGATGACCCGTTCCTGGATTTTGAGGACCGACGCATCTGGATGGAGTCGGAGAGCGGCGACCCGTGCGTGGGGGTCACCTCCGCCGGGCATCACGTCTTTCTGTATCGGGTGGAGACCCGGCCGCCGGAGCGGATCTTTTTGACCTTCGACGCCTGCGGGGAGAGTCAGAATGTGATCGTGACGCCGCCCTGGAAGGAGGCGGGCTCATGAGCCGCACTTGCCGCAGCGTTACCCGGAGGCAATGGGCGCTTTTTTGGACGGCGGCCCTGACGGCCTTGATCCTGGCGAGCCAGCTTTTGGGGCTGTACTGCGTCACCCCGGCCCAGGCCCTCCGCCGGGAGGAGCGCCGGCATGGGGCGGCCTCCACGGAGGTCTTGCAGAAAACGCCGCTCTCCGGCAGGGAGGTCCTGCTGTTCTCCGCCGATGGGTCCCGGACAGAGCTGAGCCGATGTGCCTTTCACTGGGCACGGGGCTGGGAGTGCATCCTTTACAATGAGGGGCGGCAGTCGGACGCTCCGCTGACGCTGAGCAAGTATTGGGCGCCCCTTCCGGGGCGGGAGACCTTGGCGTTTTACGGCGCCGTTGTCGGTGACCTTCAGTCGGTGGCCCTCTTCTGGGAGGCGGATGACCTCCGAGACGGGGAGGTGGTCCCGCTGCAAAGGGACCACGCGGTCCTCCCGGCGTCGGAGCTTCTGGGGGACGGGGCGCAGCGGTTTTTCTGGCTGTGCCCGGAGACGGAGCTGCGCCGGGATGGGTACTGGCGGTGCTGTGCCGTGGGCATTCGTGCGGACGGCTCCGTCGTCACCGACGGGGATACAGAGAACATGCCCTGGATCTGGGAGACCCTGTCCGGTCTGCGGCAGCCGCCCGCCGGCGAATGAGATTTCGATGCCGCGGTAAGAAACCTCGGCAGGACGCCCCAGCCAAAACAGCGCCCCACGGCGGATCATTCCGTCGTGGGGCGTGTCTGCGCGATGGATGTACTCCTATCAGGAGAGGGCGCTCCCTCTCAGCCGAAAAATTTTTTGAAGAGACCGCCCAGGGTCCCGCTATTGGGCGAGCTCTTGGGGGCCGGGGGCTTGGGCTTTTGGGGCGCTTCTCCCCGGCCGCCCAGCCGCTTCAATGCCCGGCTGGCGTCCTCGTCGCCCCGGTCGGCGGCCCGGCGATAGTAGTCCCTGGCCTTGGAGAGGCTGATGGGGATGCCGCCCAGTCCCTTTTCCGTGAATTGGCCCATCTTATAGAGCGCCCCGGCGTGTCCGGCGTCAGCGGCCCGGCGGAACCACTCTGCCGCCTTGACCCGGTCCTTTTGGACGCCCTTGCCCTCCTCCAGACAGAGGCCCACGTTGTAGGCGCCGCGGGCATTCCCGTTTTTGGCGGCGTCGCAAAAGAGGCGGAAGGCCCGTCCCGGGTCCGCCGGAACGCCGGAGCCGTTGAGACAGCACCAGGCCAAATTGCACTTTGCGGTGTCGTTTCCCAGATCGGCGGCCTTCTGATAGTACGCGGCGGCCTTTTCCATGCTCTGTTCCACGCCGTGGCCAGCCTCAAAGCAATAGCCCAGGTTGCACAGGGCCCGGGGGTAGTCCTTTTCGGCGGCGAGGGTGTACCAGTAGACGGCCATTCTCCAGTTCCGCTCCACGCCCTTGCCCTCGTCATAGCACCAGCCCAGGTTGCACTGGGCCCGGGGGTCCTCCTGCTTGGCGGCGGCGGTGTACCAGCGGATGGCCTCCGGCCAGCTCTGTTCCACGCCCCGGCCGTACTCGTAGCACAGTCCCAGGTTGCACTGGGCCCGGGAGTCCCCCTGCTTTGCGGAGGCGGTGTACCAGCGGGCGGCCTCCGGCCAGCTCTGTTCCACGCCCTGGCCGGTCTCATAACACCAGCCCAGATTGCACTGGGCCGGCGCGAAGCCCTTTTCGGCGGCGCGACGGTAGTATTCCACCGCCTTCTCCCAGCTCTGGGGGACCTGCTCCCCCTCCTCATAGAAAAGGCCCACCCGGAAGAGGCCCCGGTCATGATCCTTCTGGGCGGCGGCTTCGAACCAATGGAAGGCGTCGGCCATGTCCTGCTCCACGCCCTTGCCGTACTCCCGGCA
>JAFUGI010000080.1 GCA_017469475.1 Oscillibacter sp.
CGCAGGCGCGCTGCACGGCCTGCAGGCCCGTCACCGCCGCGGGGCAGCCGCCCTCCTCCACCCGCAGGATCAGCTCCGCCACTTCCGGGATGGTTTGTATCTTTTGCAGAAATGCTTCCATAGGGTCCCTCACTGAAAACTGTAAAAATTTGGAAATCAAGAACAGCGCGGCAGCCCCGCTCCGTCCCTTCGGGACGGGGGTGGCCGCTGAGGCGATGGGGCGGCGTCCCTCTGCCGGGGATGCGCCGCCGCGCCTTCGGAATGTCAAGCGCCGCCGGGACGATCGCCCCGGCGGGTCGGGTCAGTTGAAATCGTTCATGGCCTTCTGGCAGCCAGAGCGGATGACGCACTCCGCCGCCTGAATGGCCCGCTGGAAGGAGTCCAGCAGCAGCTTTTTGTCCGCCTGGGAGGGCTCGCCGATGACCCAGTCGATCATGTCACCGCCGCTCTGGGGGGCGCCGGTGCCAATCTTGATGCGGGGAAAGTCCTGGGTGCCCAGGTGGGCGATGATGTTTTTGATGCCGTTGTGGCCGCCGGCGGAGCCGGTGGGCCGCACCCGCAGCTTCCCCACGGGAAGAGACACGTCGTCATAGATCACCAGCACCCGCTCCGCGGGCACGCGGTAGAACTGGGCTGCCTGACGCACCGCCTCGCCGGAGAGGTTCATGTAGGTCTGGGGCTTCATCACCAGGCACTTGGCCCCGGCG
This sequence comes from Oscillibacter sp., assembly GCA_017469475.1. Classification (GTDB taxonomy): domain Bacteria; phylum Bacillota; class Clostridia; order Oscillospirales; family Oscillospiraceae; genus Oscillibacter. The sequence continues at coordinate 708 of JAFUGI010000080.1, forward strand.
AAGGGCAGGATGTTGTAGGCGGACTGGAACTTCACCCGGTTCAGCTTCACGCCCTCCTGCTCCGCCAGCAGGTCCACGGTGAGAAAGCCCATGTTGTGGCGGGTGCGGGCGTACTTTTCCCCGGGGTTTCCCAGGCCCGCGATGATCCAGTCCACCGCGGCGGACTTGGTTCCAAACAGCATAAAAAATGACTCCTTCCGAAAACGCCCCGAAAGGCGGGAAAGAACCTCTTTCCCGCCTTGGTAAAACTCTTTTGCCGCCCGCGTCCGCAGGGGAGCGCCCCTGCGCCCTCAGCGGAACAGTCCCTTGCGAAACCCGTTTCGCAAGGGAGGACTCGCGCCCATCGCAGCGGCATGGGGCCGCTTTGGTCGGCGCGAGGCCGCGCTTCGCTCGGCTCAGGGTGTTTTTTGAGGCGGCAAAGCTGCCTCAAAAACGGATCTTTCTTCCCTTCGGGGGAAGAGCCGGGCTTGCCCGCAGCCTTTGCGATGGCCCTCAGCGGAACAGCTTGGAGATGGAGATCTCCTGATAGATGCGCTCGATGGCCTCGGCAAACATGGGGGCCACCTGGAGGTACTTGAGCTTGGGGCACAGCGTCAGGTCGATGGCGGGAATGGTGTCCAGCAGGGCCAGCTCCTGGATGGGGCTGGCGTTCAGCCGCTCCAGCGCCGGGCCGGAGAGCACGCCGTGGGACGCGCAGGCGTGGACGCTCTTGGCGCCGCCCACCTCAATGAGGGCCTTGGCGGCGTTGCACAGGGAGCCGGCGGTGTCCACCAGGTCGTCAAAGAGGATGCAGTCCTTGCCCGCTACATCGCCGATGACGTTCATGACCTCGCTCTGGTTGGCCTTCTGGCGGCGCTTATCCACGATGGCCAGGTTCATGTGCAGCTTCTGGGCAAAGGCCCGGGTGCGGGACACGGAGCCCACGTCCGGAGAGACGGCCACCATGCTCTCGCAGGCGGAGCCGAACTTTTTGGCATAGTAGTCCACGAACACGGGGTTGCCGGCCAGATTGTCCACCGGGATGTCGAAAAAGCCCTGGATCTGGGCGGCGTGGAGGTCCATGGTCAGCACCCGGTCGGCCCCGGCGGCGGTGATCATGTTGGCCACCAGCTTCGCGGTGATGGGGTCCCGGGCCTTGGCCTTGCGGTCCTGCCGGGCATAGCCGAAGTAGGGGATCACGGCGGTGATGCGGCCGGCGGAGGCGCGCTTGAGCGCGTCGATCATGATGAGCAGCTCCATCAGGTTGTTGTTCACCGGCCCGCAGGTGGGCTGGACCACGAACACGTCGCTCCCGCGGACGGTTTCATAGAGCGAGGAGAAGATCTCCCCGTCGGAAAAGGTCCCGATCTCACTCTCGCCCAGCTTGATCCCCATCAGTTCGCAGATCTCCCGTGCCAGCTTGGGGTTGGCATTGCCGGTGAAGACTTTGATATCCTTGCCGTGAGAAATCATTCCAAACGCCCTCTTTCTGTAATCTGTATGTTTGATTTTTACTTGTTACCCGTTTTTCTGCTGTTTTGCCCGGAAAATGGGCTCCACCTCCGCCACGGTCTCCGGCCCGAAGATGGGCAGCCAGCCGGGGATGAGAGTGGCGTCCTGCACGGCGTTGGTCATCTTGACGCGCCAGGCCTCCTGTAAGGTGCGGCCCGCCGCGGCATAGGCAAGGCCCACGCCGGCCTCCGCCAGGGGAACGGCCGCCCGGGGCAGCACCAGCACCGGCTCGTCCGTATCCAGAAAGGCCTCCAGGTCCGTCTGCTGCTCGGAGACCGTCACCTCCGCCCCGGCGGGGAAGCAGGCGCCGGCCGCCTGAGCAAAGCGGGGCGGGCAGACAACAAAAAACCGCTGCACGCCATCGGCCAATAGTTGTTCGGCGGCCCATGTCAGCATGGGGCGGGCAAGTACGGCTTCCAGCATCAGCGGCTTGGAGTTCTCCGGGATCATCCGGTCCTCCTCCAAAACGAGGACGGCACGCTGGGGTCTGATCATGGGGATCTCCTCCTTCCTGACGCCTGGGACCGACGAGGCGGGCAGGGGGAAGATTCCCGCGTTTTGCCGCCGCAAATGAGGCTCCAGGCTCTCTACGCCGCTATTATATCAAATTTTTGCTGAAAATCCAGTGTTTTCAGAGAATTCCTACAAGGAAAATCCGCCAAAACTTTCCCGCTTTTTTTGGCTTTTTTGTGGGAGGCAACAGAAACTGTCAAATTCCGGCGGACGGGAGGGAGCGATCTGTCCGCCCCGGAGATACGGCCCCACATCTGTGTGCGCGCTCCGGCGGAAGGGGACAGGATCTGTTAAAATCGAAAAATTCTTCACAAAATATGGTTGAATTTGTGAAGGTAAAGGATTACAATAATACGCACTGAGCAAAAAACGGAGAGGGAGAGGACCCATGCTGAACATCGTGCTGGTGGAGCCGGAGATCCCCCAGAACTGCGGCAACATCGCCCGCACCTGCGCCGCCACCGGCAGCCGCCTCCACCTGGTCCGCCCCCTGGGGTTCGACATTTCGGAGAAGGCCGTGCGCCGGGCGGGACTCGACTACTGGTATCTGGTGGAGGTCTTTGACTACCAGGATCTGGAGGATCTGTTCCGCCGCCGGCCGGAGTGCCTGGCGGACCTGTGGCTCACCACCACTAAGGCTCCCCGGTCCTACGCCGAGGCCGCCTTCACGAAGGACAGCTGGCTCTTTTTCGGAAAGGAGACTGCGGGGCTGCCCCTGGCCCTGCGGGAGCGGTTTCGGGACCGGTGCGTGCGCCTTCCCATGGTGTCCGAGGCCCGGAGCCTGAACCTGAGCAACACCGTGGCGGTGTGCGTGTACGAGGCGTTGCGCCAGGCGGGCTTCCCCGGCCTTCAGGGCACGGGGGAGATGGCGGAGGGGCCCGCCCTTTGAAAACGGAAGAAGCAGACGCGTTTTCGGCGGTCGTGCGCCGCGGCCACGACTGGCATATCGGCATCCGGTATAAATGGTACAGAACAGAGGAGGTATCCCATGAACTACAACAAAAAGACCGTCCGGGATGTGGACGTGCGGGGCAAAAAGGTGCTGCTCCGCTGTGACTTCAACGTGCCCCAGGACAAGGCCACCGGCGCCATCACCAGCGACAAGCGCATCGTGGCGGCCCTGCCCACCATCCGCTACCTGCTGGAAAACGGCGCCGCCGTCATCGCCTGCTCCCACCTGGGCAAGCCCAAGGGACCGGACCCCAAGCTGACGCTGGAGCCGGTGGCCCGGCGGCTGAGCGAGCTTTTGGGCCAGGAGGTCCTCTTCGCCCACGACGTGGTGGGGGAGGACGCCCGCGCCAAGGCCGCGGCCCTGCGGCCCGGCCAGCTCCTCCTGCTGGAGAACACCCGCTTTGAGCCCGGCGAGACCAAGAATGACCCGGCCCTGGCCAAGGCCCTGGCGGACCTTGCGGAGGTCTACGTGTCCGACGCCTTTGGCGCCGTTCACCGGGCCCACGCCTCCACCGCCGGCGTCGCTGCCTATCTTCCCGCCGTGTCCGGCTTCCTCATTGAAAAGGAGCTGGCCTTCCTGGGCGGCGCCATCGCGGACCCCAAGCGGCCGCTGGTGGCCATTCTGGGCGGGGCCAAGGTGTCGTCCAAGATCGGCGTCATCAACAACCTCCTGGAGATCGCGGACACCGTCATCATCGGCGGCGGCATGTCCTATACCTTCTCCGCCGCCCTGGGCGGCCAGGTGGGGGACAGCCTCCTGGAGTCCGACTGGCTGGACTACTCCCGTCAGATGGTGGAAAAGGCGAAGGACAAGGGCGTGGAGCTCCTTTTGCCGGTGGACACCGTCTGCGCCGACGTCTTTGCCCCCGACGCCAGGAGCCAGGTGGTCCCCGCCGGCCAGATCCCGGAGGGCTGGCAGGGGCTGGACATCGGCCCCGAGACTGTGAAGCGGTACTGCGCCGCCGTGGCGGACGCGGGCACCGTCATCTGGAACGGGCCCATGGGCGTTTTTGAGTTCCCCGCCTTTGCCAAGGGCACCCAGGCCGTGGCCGAGGCCCTTAGCCGCACGGGCGCCATCACCATCATCGGCGGCGGCGACAGCGCGGCGGCGGTGGAGCAGCTGGGCTTTGCCGACAAGATGACCCACATCTCCACCGGCGGCGGCGCGAGTCTGGAGTTTCTGGAGGGGAAGGAACTGCCGGGTGTGGCGTGTCTTCTGGACAAGTAAGGATCTCCCCACCGCCGGTGGTGCTTCGGGGGGCCCCCAAAAGCCCTTCGGCTTTTGGGGGAGAGGAGCCGCAAGGGAGCGGGCGCAGGTTTCCTCACAGGGGGGACCGGAGCCGAGCGGACTTTGCGGCGACGAGGCGGCGGCGCGAGCCTGGAGTTTCTGGAGGGGAAGGAACTGCCGGGCGTGGCGTGTCTTCTGGACAAGTAAGCGCTTGGACAGGTAAGCGCTTTCACGGAAGAAAGACAGCGGAGCTTTCCGAAAAGTCCGTCAAAATATGCCGAAACCCTTGACATTTCCCCTGCTTTCCGCTATAAAGTAATGTGTTTTCGCCATGGGGCGGCCGGTGGGAAGCCGCCGGAGCGCCCGGCGCCAAAGTGCCTGTTCCTACGGGTAAAAGACCGACAAGAGATAAAGAAGTAAGAAGAAGGAGTAATGAGAACATGAACCGCAGATACCGCAAGACCGTCATCGCCGGCAACTGGAAGATGAACATGACTGCCACCGAGACCAAGAAATTCGCCGAGGAGCTGAAGAAGATCATGCCCCGGGCCAAGTGGTGCGAGACGCTGATCTGTGTCCCCGCCTGCAACATCTCCGTGGCCGTCAAGGCCTTCAAGGACCTCCGGGTGTCCGTGGGCGCGGAGAACGTCTACTTCGAGCCCAAGGGCGCCTATACCGGCGAGGTCTCCGCTGACATGCTCAAGGACCTGGGCGTCAAGTATGTCATCGTGGGCCACAGCGAGCGCCGGCAGTATTTCTGCGAGACCGATCAGACCGTCAACAAGAAGGTCCACGCCGTGCTCAACGCCGGCATGACCCCCATCATCTGCGTGGGCGAGAGCCTGGAGCAGCGGGAGTCCGGCATCACCGACGAGTGGATCGCCCTGCAGGTCAAGAGCGCACTGAACGGCGTGCCCGCCGAGCGGATGCGCCACTGCTTCATCGCCTATGAGCCCATCTGGGCCATCGGCACCGGCAAGACCGCCACCGCCGAGCAGGCTGGCGAGGTCTGCTCCAACATCCGCGCCACCATCCGCAGCCTGTACGGCGCCCGGGTGGCCCGCAGCGTCACCATTCAGTACGGCGGGTCCATGAATCCCAAGAACGCCGCGGAGCTCCTGGCCCAGCCGGACATCGACGGCGGCCTCATCGGCGGCGCGGCCTTGAAGCCCGACCAGTTCGTGGACATCATCAACGCTGCCAATCAGGACTGAGCACAGCGCGGCCGAAGGGCCAGGGAGTCCCCTGGCCCTTTTTACAAGCAGGAGACCCTGCGATCGCAGTGAGAGGACGTTTCTATGAATAAAACACCGACTACCCTCATCATTATGGACGGCTTCGGCCTCCGCGATGCGGCGGAGGGCAATGCGGTCCGCACCGCCAGGACCCCCCGGCTGGACGGCTTTTTCCGGGAATTTGCCAACACCACCCTCTCCGCCTCCGGGCTGGACGTGGGGCTGCCGGAGGGGCAGATGGGCAACAGCGAGGTGGGCCACACCAACATCGGCGCCGGCCGGGTGGTGTTCCAGGACCTGCCCCGCATCACCAAGTCCATTGCGGACGGGGACTTTTTCCAGAACCCCGCCTATCTCCGGGCCATGGACGCCTGCGTCCAAAACGGCACGGCCCTGCACCTGATGGGCCTTTTGTCTGACGGCGGCGTCCACTCCCACATCGACCACCTCTTCGCCCTGCTGCGCATGGCCAAGGAGCGGGGGCTGGAGCGGGTCTATATCCACGCCTTCCTGGACGGGCGGGACGTGTCCCCCACCTCCGGAGCGGGCTTTGTGGCCCGGACGGTGGAGATGTGCCGGGAACTGGGCGTGGGCTCCATCGCCACCGTCATGGGCCGGTACTACGCCATGGACCGGGATAAGCGCTGGGACCGGGTGGAGCAGGCCTATGACGCCATGGTCTACGGCGAGAGCGCCGTCTTCAACCCCGTGCCCGTGGCCGCGGTGAAGGACTCCTATGCCGCCGGCGTCACCGACGAGTTCGTGGAGCCAGTGGTGTGCGACCGGGACGGCACCATCTCCGACAACGACAGCGTCATCTTCTTCAACTTCCGGCCCGACCGGGCCCGGGAGATCACCCGGGCCCTGGTGGACCCGGCCTTTGACGGCTTTACCCGCCAGCTCTTCCCCCTGACCTTCATCTGCAACACGGAGTACGACGCCACTATGCCCAATGTGGAGGTGGCCTACCCCCGCACCGCCATCCGAAACGGCCTGGGCGAGTACCTGAGCCGGCTGGGGCTGACCCAGCTGCGCATCGCCGAAACGGAGAAGTACGCCCACGTCACCTTCTTCTTCAACGGCGGCAGCGAGACCGTGTTCCCCGGGGAGGACCGGGTGCTGGTGGCCTCCCCCAAGGTGGCGACCTACGACCTCCAGCCGGAGATGAGCGCCAATGAGGTGTGCGAAAAGTGCGTGGAGCGCATCGAGTCCGGCGCCTACGACGTCATCATCCTCAACTTCGCCAACTGCGACATGGTGGGCCACACCGGCGTGTTTGACGCGGCGGTGAAGGCCGTGGAGACCGTGGACACCTGCGTGGGCGTCGTGGTGGACGCCACGCTGAAAATGGGCGGCATCGCCATGATCACCGCTGACCACGGCAACGCCGAGCAGATGACGGAGCCGGACGGCAGCCCCATGACCGCCCACACCACCAACCTGGTGCCCTTTATCCTCTGCGGCGCCGGAACGGAGCTGCGTCCCGGCCGCCTGGCGGACATCGCCCCCACCATGCTGGACGTGATGGGCCTTGCCTGCCCGGAGGAGATGGACGGCCATACCCTCATCGTGAAATAAGCCGCGCTCGCGGCACCAAAGCAAGAGGAGACGCCCCGACGGGGCGTCTCCTCTTGTTGTAGACAAACAAATTAAAATTGTTTTTGCCGGAGCTGTGCTGCGGCAAAAACACATTGCGGCGGCCACGAAGTGCCGCCCTCGCGCCGACCAACGAGGCGAAAGCCGATGCGATGGAGCGCGAGTATCTCCCATGGAAGCCCAACGAAGTGGGTTCCATGGGAAGTCTTTCGACAAAGTCGAAAGACGCAGGAGACGCCTCAACGGGGCGTCTCCTCTTGCTTTTTCCCTTGCGGAGCACGGCTACGAAAGGAAAGGGTCGATCCTGCACGGTGGCCTCACTCCAAAACGATCAGGGCGATGAATTCCAGAGGCTCCGCCGTCCGGTTCTCCATGCCGTGGGTCTCGCCGTATCCGGTGGCGCACAGGTCCCCGGCGCGGACCGTCTTCTCCTCTCCGTTGTCGAAGAACGTGCCCTCGCCCCGGATGATGTAGTAGAACTCTGTCTCGTGCTCGTGGGGGTGGCTGCCGATGGAGCAGCCGGGGTCCAGGGTGATGTGGGCGAAGAGCCGGCCGTGGTCATAGAGCTCCGGCCGTCCCGCCAGATCCTTGATGTGGGTCAGGCCCTTGCCCTCCCGCAGGCACTCATGCCGAACGGGGCATTGCTCCGATGGTGTCAGCATAGCGATTCCTCCTCACAGATGGCCGCCCTTGCGGGGGCAGCGTCAAAATGGTACAATGGCCGCAGGCGGCACCGGCGCCGGACGCACGTTCGGCCGGCGTGCCCCCAGGGGGCGGCCCTGCCGCCCTGCGGACCTGTTATGTTGATTGTACCGCGGACGAGGCGCCTTGTCCAGTCCGCCGGAGAGGAGGACCTATGAAAAAGACACTGTGCATCCTGGCGCTCATCCTGGCGGTGGCCCTGACCGGCTGCCGCCGGCAGGAGACCGGACCCGCGACGCCGCCGGAGGGACCGGAGACCGCGCCCCTTGCGGTCGAGGAGCTGCGGCTGGAAATTTTGAAGACCGACCAGCGGAGTGAGGACCTGCTCGCCGCCGTGCGGGTCCTGCCGGAGCGC
>JAFUGI010000081.1 GCA_017469475.1 Oscillibacter sp.
AAAGACCACCTATCTGGAAAAGCTGATCCCCCATCTGAAGGGATACGGACTGCAGGTGGCCGTCCTCAAGCACGACGCCCACGACTTTGCCGCCGACACGCCGGGGAAGGACTCCTGGCGGTTTGCCCAAGCGGGGGCAGACGCTGTGGCGGTGTCCTCCGACCGCCGCACGGCGATGTTTTATCAGCATTCACTCTCGGTGGAGGAGCTGCTCTCCCGTCTTCCGGAGGTGGACATCGTGCTGACGGAGGGGTACAAGCACGGCCCCTTTCCCAAGATCGCCGTCCATCGCAAGGAAGCCGGAGAGGCCCTTGCCGCCGACCTCTCGGCGTGTCTCGCCTTGGTGACGGACGACGGGGCCCTGGCCGCGTCTGCCCCGTGCCCGGTCTTTCCGCTGGAGGACGCGGAGCCGCTGGCCCGGCTGCTGCTGCGCCGATATGAGGAGGGGAGAACATGAACCGTCCCATCTCCGTGGAGGAGGCCGCCGCCCTGTGCCGGGAGAAGACGGCGGCTTTGCCGCCTGCTGCGGTGCCCCTTTCCCGAGCCCTTGGCTGTGTGCTGGCGGAGGAGGTGACCGCCCGGCAAGATCAGCCTCTCTTTGACCGCTCCCCGCTGGACGGGTACGCCCTTCGAAGCGCCGATACCGCCATAGCCGGGGAGGGCTGTCCTGTTTCTCTGCGTTTCATCGCCACCATCTACGCGGGAACGGACGCCGGCGGTCTCACCGTGGAGCGCGGCACCGCCGTGCGCATCCTGACCGGCGGCATGGTGCCCTCCGGGGCAGACTGCGTCGTCCGGCAGGAGGAGGTGCGAAGGGAAGGGGAGCGGGTATATCTGACCGCCCCCTTGGCCGCCGGGGAGAATATCTGCCGTGCCGGCGGGGAGTATCGCGCCGGCGAGCCGCTGCTCGCCCGGGGGCTTTTGATCGACTCCGCCGCCATCGCCGTGGCCGCCGGCGCCGGCGTCTCCTCCCTGCGGGTATTCCCCCGTCCCAGGGCGGCCATCCTCGCAACGGGGGATGAGCTGCGCCCGGCGGGGACGCCGCTGCGGCCCGGTCAGATCTGGGACTGCAACACCCCCTATCTCGCCTCCCGGCTGACCCAGCTGGGCGCGGACGCCGCCCTGATCCGCCATGCAGGGGATGACCGGCAGGAGATCGCCGACGCTTTGCTTTCGGCAGCGGAAGCGGCGGACGCCGTTTTCACCACCGGCGGCGTATCGGTGGGGGAGCGGGACCTCCTGCCGGAGGTGCTGTCGCGCCTGGGCGCCCAGGTGGTGTTCCACGGTGTTGCCATGAAGCCCGGGATGCCCACCCTCTTTGCCCTGCTGCGGGGAAAGCCGGTGCTTGCCCTCTCAGGGAACCCCTTTGCCGCCGCTGTGGGGCTTGAGGTCCTGGGGCGGCCCATGCTGGCGGCCCTCACCGGCGGTAGCCATCTTTTGCCCGTTCGCACCACGGCGATACTGGAAAACGACTTCCCCAAGAAGAGCCCGGCCTGCCGCTATGTGCGGGGCACCCTGCGCGAGGGGCGGATCACCCTGCCGGGGCGGCAGGAGAATGCCCAGATGCGCAGCATGGTGGGCTGCAACGCGCTGGCGGTGATCCCCGCAGGCAGTCCGCCGCTGTCCGCTGGAGAACAGGTGGAGGTCTTGCTGCTGTGAGGGATCGGATACGCTTTGGCGCCCTGCTGCTGGTCGGAGGGCGCTCTACGAGAATGGGACAGGATAAGGCTCTGCTCCCTCTGGGGCAGGAGCCCATGCTTTTGCGTCTGGCGGGACAGCTGACGGACTTTGACGAGCGTCTTCTCTCCGCGGGGACCGCCCCGCGGGAGAGCCTTCCCGGCTTTCGCACCGTGCAGGACCGCTACCCGGGGGCGGGTCCCTTGGCGGGGCTCCACGCGGCACTGAGTGAAACGGAGGCCGACGCGCTTTTGACCGTGCCCTGCGACCTGCCCTATTTCACGGCGGAGGCCGCCCGGGTCATCGTCTCCGCTTTCTCGCCGGAGGTAGACGCCCTCCTCTGCCGGGACGGCACCGGTCGGCTCCATCCCCTCAGCGGCGTCTACGCCCGGCACTGTCTGCCGGTGATCGAGGCGCAGCTTTCCCGGGGACAGTACCGGATGGGGGCGCTCTTCCAGGTCCTCAACTGCGCGGTCCTGGATACTGCGCCCTTTCTGCCGGATACGGTATTTTTCAATATGAACACGCCGGACGACTATCGATCCGTCCGCTCGACATACCTCTGACCCCATAAAAAAGCACAGCGCTTCCCGGCGGAGGGGCTGTGTTTTTTATGGCCTTCTTTGCGATGCCAGAGCTTTTTGGCTTTGCGCCGGGACTTGCAAGAAGGCACGCTCCGTGCTATGATGGGGGCAGATCATCGGGAAACGCACCCTGTGATCGGCGTGAGTTCTCAATCGCGAAACGCGTTTTACAAGGGATCATAAGGATGAGAAATGCGAAAGGGGAGGAGAGACCGATGCTGCTGGCTGTGGATGTGGGCAACACCACCACGTCGGTGGGACTTTTTGACAAGGACAGGACCCTCTGCTTTTTTGCCACCCTGGATACGGACAGCCGAAAGACTGCCGACCAGATCAGCGTGGACCTCATGAATCTCTTCACCCTGTATCAGCGTTCCTATACCGATGTGACCGGCGCCATCTTTTGCAGCGTGGTGCCGCCGCTGAACTTCATGATGGAAAAGGCCCTGACCCGCCTTCTGGGAAAGCCGCCCATGGTGGTGGGCCCCGGTGTGCGGACAGGTCTGAACATCCGCCTGCCCGTCCAAACCCAGATGGGCGCCGACATCGTGGCGGACGCCGTGGCCGCGCTGGAGCGGTTCCAGCCGCCCATCATCACCATCGACATGGGCACGGCCACCACCATCGGCGTCATCTCGGAGGGCCGGACCTATGAGGGGGGCTTGTTGCTGCCCGGGGTCCAGGTGTCGCTGGAGGCACTGAGCCGCCGGGCTGCTCAACTGCCGGATATCTCCCTGCAGCACCCTAAGGCGTTGATCGGCAAGAGCACGGAGGATTGTATGCGCTCCGGCATCGTGTACGGCACAGCCGGGATGCTGGACGGTATCATCGACCGCATCCGGGAGGAGTTTGCCGGAAAGGATGTGTCCGTAGTGGCCACCGGCGGAAACGCGCCGGTCATCGTCCGCTACTGCAAAAACGAGATCGTGTACGACAAGTATCTTTTGATGAACGGCCTGCGGGCCATCTATGAGCGGAACCGATGAGCAGTCCGCCCCTGCCGCTTAGACGGTGGGGGCGGTTTTTCTCGTCCGGCCGGAACCTTTTTGCCCTCCCTGACGTCTAAGAGGCAAAGGGAGGCGGTTTTTCATGAGACGATACCCTGTTGCCGCTGTGATTTTGGCCCTCGCCATGCTGGCGGCCGGGTGCGGCAGGGGAGCTACACCGGAGGAGCTGGGGGAAACAACGGCTGTGCCGACAGAGCTTCGCCAGGCGGCCCCGTCGAAACAGGAGACGCTCTCTTGCTCGGCCCAGTACATCCGCACGCCCGGGGATCTGGGAGACCGGACCAGCCCCCAGGTGACGGTCATCCGCTCTCGCTTCGCCCTGGAGGCCTATTACGAGGCACATCAGGAGCAATACTTCCTGGAGGGACGGGAGAGCGTGGCCTCCGACACCACAGTGGGCTTTTGGGACGCCTGCCGGCGGTATGACGACGCATTTTTTCAGGACCATGAACTGATCCTGGCTGTACTGGAGGAGCCCAGCGGCTCCATCCGCCACCGGGTCACGGCATTGACCCAGGAGGGCGCGGACCGCATGCTCACCGTCACCCGCCTGATCCCAGAGTGCGGCACAGCTGATATGGCCCAGTGGCACCTGATCGTGGAGACGGAGCGGACGAAGGGCGGCGAGGTCCTCATCACGCTGAGCGATGCCCCGTGCAGCGGCATCGCCTGTCTCCAAACGTCCTATGCCGCCGCGCAGGTGCCCCTGCCGCAGGGATGGAACGGCACGGTATCGCTGGAGGAGCCGCTGATCCGCCTCTGGCCGGAGGGGCAGGAGGGCGACGTGCCGGAGCGGTCTATGGAGCTTCGCTTCTGGCGGCCGCAGTTCGGCGTCTGCGGGACAGGGCTCACTGAGCGGCAGGTCACGCTCGCAAACGGAGTAGACGCCCGGCTTGGGTATTACGACGGAAGCCCTGTGTGGTACTTTGCGCTCTTTCAGGGTCTCGCCGGCAGCTATGCCGCCCTCAACTGCGGCCTGACAGAGGAGGAGGCCAGTCAGGCACTTTCCATCCTGAAAAACGCGCTTTTGGCGCCCGGTTTCCTGACGGAGGCGGAGGCCGTCCGTCTGGCAAGACAGGTGTGCACTTTGGAATTTGACCGCATCGATGCAAGATTCCGCTGGGAGGACCGGACCTGGACCGTGGACTTCCTGGGCCTTACGCCCGGCGGAGACGAGACGGTCCTGCTGGACAATTGGGGAGAGGTATTGCAGGTCACTTATGGCGAGTAGACCCTTTACAAAATCGGTGGCGCGGTATATCATGGTCTCACAGAATATGGAAATCCGAAAGAGGAGTGATGGGTTATGAAAATCTTGATCGTAGGGACCTTTCCGGACGCCGCGAAGGAGCGCATCCGCGCCAGCTTCCCCCAGGATTGGACCCTCTGCATCGCTTCCTCCGAGGAGGGGGATCTGGACCTTTCCGATGTGGAGGTGGTGATCCCGGAGCATATCCCCATCGACAGTGCCTTTCTTGACCGGGCGCCCCGCCTGCGGCTGGTACAGACCGGCGCGGGGTATGACAATGTGGACATCGACGCCTGCACCGCCCGGGGCGTGCGGGTCTGCAACGCCGCCGGGGTCAACGCAACAGCAGTCGCGGAGCATGCGATGGCCCTCCTTTTGGGCTGGTACAAGAACATACCCTATCTGGACTCCTTTATGAAAGCCCACAGCGACGAGGGGGACCTCTCCTATCAGGGCGGAGAGTTGGAGGGGAAGACCATCGGACTGATCGGCCTCGGCAATATTGGAAAGAAGGTGGCTGCTTACTGCGGCGCTTTCGGGATGCGGGTGCTGGGCTACAGCCGCCGGACATTGGACATTCCCGGCGTTACCCAGGTGGACCTGGACACCCTGTACCACCAGAGTGACGTGGTCTCCCTGCATCTTCCGCTGACAGGAGAGACCCGGGGCATGATCGACCGGGACGTCTTTTCCAGGCTGAAGCCCGGCGCCATCCTCATCAATACCTCCCGGGGCGGACTGGTCAACGAGGCGGACCTCATCTCCGCCCTTCAGACCGGGACCCTTCGGGGCGCCTGCCTGGACGTCTATACAAAGGAGCCGTTGCCCCAGGGCAGTCCGCTCCGGGACCTTCCCAACGTGATTTTGACGCCGCACACGGCGGGCCTTCCGGACGGAGTCAAGTTCCACGCCGTCCGCTACCAGTTCTTTGTCAGCAACCTCCGCAGACTGATGCAGGGGGAGAGGCCGGAGCACGCGCTGAACGAGGTGTAAGCCTGTTTGCGGCAGAACCGGGACATGCGAGCCATTGCTTACACCGACCATCCTCAATAAAATCAGAAAAACGTCCGGCATGGCAGCGCCATGCCGGACATTTGATCGTATGCGGAGATCCTTACTTGGCCAGAACCTTCTTGAGCCGGGCGAAGCGGGGGAGAGAATCCTCCTTGGGAAGATTGGGCTCGCCCTGGATCAGGGGCAGCACATAGTCAATGAAAGGCTGCTCCACGCCGTTGTGGGCGCTGTTGATCCACTCCAGGGGAACCTTCTTTTCGGTGTTGGCAACGTCGGTCAGGTTCAGAAGGCGGGTGCGGCAGACATACTTGCCGTCCTCATAGCTGCGCTCGAAGCCCACCATCTTGTCCGTGATGCCGGCCACGGCGTTTTCAACAGCGGCCTTGCCGGACATATAGGATTCCTCAATGTCGGTCTCGGAGGCCAGGTGCGCGCCGCAACGCTGCAGCAGGCTCAGCTCGATGCCACGGACCTTGGCGCCGGTGCGCTGCTTGACCACGTCCGCCAGCGTGGCGGCCAGGCCACCCAACTGGGCGTGGCCGAAGCCGTCCGTCGCGGAGGTCTTGGCCTCGGAGACGAAGGAGCCGTCCGCATAGTGGATCCCCTCGGACACGGCTACCATGCAGTTGCCCTTTTCCTTGTAGATGCGCTCCACATCGGCCAGGAACTGATCCATATCAAAGTCCACCTCGGGGAGGTACACCAAGTCGGGACCCGCGCCCTTGGCGGTGGCCAGCGCGGCGGCACCGGCCAGCCAGCCGGCGTGGCGGCCCATGATCTCGATGATGCAGACCATGCCGGTGTCATACACCCGGGCGTCCTGATAGACCTCCATGCAGGAGGTGGCGATATACTTGGCGGCGGAGGCGAAGCCGGGGCAGTGGTCCGTCCCGTAGAGGTCATTGTCGATGGTCTTGGGCACGCCCATCACGCGGCACTCATAGCCCACCTTCTGCATATACTTGGAGATCTTGTTGCAGGTATCCATGGAGTCGTTGCCGCCGTTGTAGAAGAAGTACCGCACGTCATACTTCTTGAAGATCTCCAGGATGCGCCGGTAGTCGGTATCGTCCACGTCAGGGTCCGCCATCTTGTAGCGGCAGGAGCCCAGGGCAGAGGAGGGGGTGTACTTCAGGAGCGACAGCTCCTTGGGGTCCTCCTCGCTCATGTCGAAGAGCCGGTCATTCAAAACGCCCTTGATGCCGTGCTCCGCGCCCAGCACGCGGGTGATGCTGCCGTTTTTCAAAGCGGTATCGATCACGCCGTAGACACTGGCATTGATCACGGAAGTGGGACCGCCGGACTGGCCGACGATGCAGGCGCCTTTCAATTCACTCATGGGAATTCCTCCTCAAATTTTGTACGTTCATCATATCATTCAAAAAAAGAATTGTAAATACTTGCATTTTATTTTTTTTGTGATATTATCATAAAAGAAAATCGTTTTCGTCTTGCCTGTGGATGAAAACAATTAAATTTTTCAGGAGATGATCGTTATGGCACTGGTTACCACTACCGAAATGTTCAAAAAAGCCTACAACGGCGGGTATGCCATCGGCGCGTTCAACGTGAATAACATGGAGATCGTGCAGGGCATCACCGAGGCCGCCAAGGATCTGGAGGCTCCTCTGATCCTTCAGGTCTCCAAGGGTGCCCGGTCCTATGCCAATCACACCTATCTCATGAAGCTGGTGGAGGCCGCCGTCATCGAGACGGGCCTGCCCATCTGCCTGCACTTGGACCACGGCGACAGCTTTGAGTTGTGCAAGAGCTGCATCGATGGCGGCTTCACCTCCGTCATGATCGACAAGAGCGGCGAGTCCTTTGAGGAGAACATCCGCATCACCAAGCAGGTGGTGGAGTATGCCCATGACCACGGCGTGGTGGTCGAGGCCGAGCTGGGCACCCTGGCCGGCGTGGAGGACGAGGTCAACGTCTCCGCCGAGGA
>JAFUGI010000082.1 GCA_017469475.1 Oscillibacter sp.
ACAGCTGCCGCACGCCGCAGCGCCGGGCAGCCACGGCCATGGGCAGCACCCCGGCCACGCCCCGCACCGCCCCAGTGAGGGACAACTCCCCCAAAAAGGCGGCGTCCGCCGGCAGGGGACCGATCTCCCCGGCGGCGGCCAGCAGCCCCACGAAGATGGGCAGGTCGTACACCGTGCCCGCCTTTTTCTGCCCAGCCGGGGCCAGATTCACCGTGATCCGGCTCACCGGGAACTTGGCGCCGCAGTTTTTCACCGCCGCCCGCACCCGCTCCCGGGCCTCCCGCACGGCGGCGTCCGGCAGGCCCACCACGTCGAAGGCCGGCAGTCCCCCGGACAAAAAGCACTCCACGCTCACCTCGTACCCGGCGATGCCGGCAAGTCCCAGGGAACGGACCGTTACCACCATATGCTGCCGCCTTTCCGCCCGGCCCACCGGGCCAGCTGTGAATTTCTGTACTATTTATACCACGTTTCCCGCCCCATGGGAACCTCTCTTCTGAAAAATCGCCAAAAAAGAGGCGGCGTTTTTGCCGGATCGGAGAAAAAGAAAAAATTGTGTAAAAAATAACAAAGTTCCGGTTGCCATACGAAACCGTGCATGTTATAATGAAAACGCATGGGGATCGGGCGGCTTGCCCGCCTTGTGCGCTGGCAAGATCGCCGCCGGAGGGCGGCCACTTATAGGAGGTAAGAGTTTATGGCAAGAAAGTTCAAGTCCATGGACGGTAACAACGCGGCTGCGTATGTCAGCTATGCGTTTACCGAAGTGGCGGGCATCTATCCGATCACCCCGTCCTCTCCCATGGCAGACTTGGTCGACCAGTGGTCCGCCGCCGGTCAAAAGAACATCTTCGGCACCACCGTCAAGGTCTGCGAGATGCAGTCCGAGGCCGGCGCCTCCGGCACGGTCCACGGCTCTCTGGCGTCCGGCGCGATGACCACCACCTACACCGCGTCTCAGGGCCTGCTTTTGATGATCCCCAACATGTACAAGATCGCCGGCGAGCTGCTGCCCTGCGTGTTCCACGTGTCCGCCCGAACCGTGTCCACCCACGCGCTGAACATCTTCGGCGACCATTCCGACGTGATGGCCTGCCGCCAGACCGGCTTTGCCATGCTGTGCGAGAACGATCCCCAGGAGATCATGGACCTGGCGCCCGTCGCCCACCTGGCCGCCATCGAGGGCCGGGTCCCCTTCATCAACTTCTTCGACGGCTTCCGTACCTCCCACGAGATCCAGAAGGTGGCCGTGTGGGACTACGCGGACCTGAAGGAAATGTGCGACATGGACGCCGTGGAGGCGTTCCGCAAGCACGCGCTGAACCCCGAGCGGCCCAACATGCGGGGCTCCCACGAAAACGGCGACATCTTCTTCCAGCATCGTGAGGCCTGCAACGCCTACTACACGGCTCTGCCCGACGTGGTGGAAAAGTACATGGGCAAGATCAACGAGAAGCTGGGCACCGACTATCAGCTCTTCAATTACTACGGCGCACCCGACGCCGAGCGCGTCATCATCGCCATGGGCTCCATCTGCAACGTGGCTGAGGAGGTCATCGACTACATGACCGCCAAGGGCGAGAAGGTGGGTCTTGTGAAGGTGCACCTGTACCGTCCCTTCCGGGCGGACAAGCTGCTTGCCGCCATCCCCGCCACCGCCAAGAAGATCGCCGTGCTGGACCGCACCAAGGAGCCTGGCTCCCTGGGTGAGCCCCTGTACATGGACGTGGTGGCGGCCCTGGCCAATGCCGGCAGGACCGACGTGAAGGTCATCGGCGGCCGGTATGGCCTTGGCAGCAAGGATACCCCGCCCCGCAGCGTCTTCGCCGTGTATGACGAGCTTGCCAAGGACGCGCCCAAGCGGGAGTTCACCATCGGCATCGTGGACGATGTGACCCACCTGAGCCTGGAGGAGAAGGACGCGCCGGACGTTGCGCCGGAGGGCACCATCTCCTGTAAGTTCTGGGGTCTGGGCGGCGACGGCACCGTGGGCGCCAACAAGAACTCCATCAAGATCATCGGCGACCACACGGACAAAAACGTGCAGGCCTACTTCCAGTATGACTCCAAGAAGACCGGCGGCGTGACCATCAGCCACCTGCGCTTCGGCGACAAGGCCATCAAGTCCTCCTACTACATCAACAAGGCCGACTTCGTGGCCTGCCACGTGCCCGCCTACATCACCAAGGGCTTCCCCATCGTGCGTGACGTGAAGCCCGGCGGCACCTTCCTCATCAATTGCCAGTGGAACGCTGAGGAGCTGGGCCACCATCTGGACGCCGCCTCCAAGCGCTACATCGCCGCCAACAACATCCAGGTCTACACCATCGACGCCATCGACCTGGCCCAGGAGATCGGCATGGGCAAGCGCACCAACACCATCCTCCAGTCCGCCTTCTTCGCCCTGGCCAAGGTCCTGCCCGCTGAGGAGGCCATCCAGTACATGAAGGATGCCGCCACCCACTCCTACCTGAAGAAGGGTCAGGACATCGTGGACATGAACCACAAGGCCATCGACGCCGGCGCCACCGCCTTCAAGAAGTTCGACGTGCCCGCCGACTGGGCCAACGCCACGGATACGCCCGACACTACCACCCTCGCCGGCAAGCCGGAGCTGGTGGAGCAGGTGAAGACCATCCTGAACCCCGTCGGCCGGATGGACGGTGACAGCCTGCCCGTCTCCGCCTTCGTCAAGCATGTGGACGGCCAGTTCGAGCTGGGCGCCTCCGCCTATGAGAAGCGGGGCGTGGCCGTGAGCGTGCCCACCTGGGATTCCGCCAAGTGCATCCAGTGCAACAACTGCGCCTATGTCTGCCCCCACGCCACCATCCGTCCCTTCGCCCTGACGGAGGAGGAGGCCAAGGCCGCCCCTGCCGCCGCCAAGATCGTGGACGTGAAGGCCGGCAAGGGCAAGGGCGTGTACAAGTACACCATGGCCGTCAGCCCCCTGGACTGCATGGGCTGCGCCGTGTGCGTGGGCCAGTGCCCCGTGGGCGCACTGACCATGGTGCCCCAGGAGCAGGAAGCCGCCCAGCAGGACGTCTTCAACTACTGCGTGGCCGAGGTGGCGGAGAAGAAGGACATGCAGGACGCCACCGTCAAGGGCAGCCAGTTCCGCCAGCCCATGCTGGAGTTCTCCGGCTCCTGCGCCGGCTGCGCCGAGACCAGCTATGCCCGTCTCATCACCCAGCTCTTCGGCAACCGGATGTACATTTCCAACGCCACCGGCTGCTCCTCCATCTGGGGCGGTCCCGCGGCCACCTCTCCCTACTGCACCAATAAGGCCGGTCAGGGTCCCGCCTGGTCCAACTCCCTCTTCGAGGACAACGCCGAGCACGGCCTGGGCATGTCCCTGGGTCATCAGGCCATCTGCTCTCAGCTGGCCGACAAGACCCGTGAGCTGCTCGCCCAGCCCCAGACGGTCCCCGCCCTGAAGGAGGCCGCCCAGAAGTGGCTGGACACCATGAACGACGGCGAGGCCAACCAGGCCGCCACCGACGCGTATATCGCCGCCCTGATGGCGGGCATCTCCACCATCGACGAGAACATCGCCTTCTTCGGAAGCGACGCCGGTAAGCAGTTCTTCGGCGACAAGGCCGCCGATATGCTCAAGCACGCTGAGGGGCGCAAGGCCGCCGGCGAACAGTTCTGCGATTGCTCCGCCTGCTCTCTCGTCAAGGAGATCCTGGCCCAGAAGGAATATCTGCGCAAGAAGAGCTTCTGGATCTTCGGCGGTGACGGCTGGGCTTACGACATCGGCTTCGGCGGCGTGGACCACGTGCTGGCCTCCGGCAACGACGTGAACATCTTCGTCTTTGATACCGAGGTGTACTCCAACACCGGCGGACAGGCCTCCAAGGCCTCCAACATCGGCCAGGTGGCCCAGTTCGCCGCGGCCGGCAAGGAGGTCAAGAAGAAGAGCCTGGCGGAGATCGCCATGAGCTACGGGTATATCTACGTTGCCCAGGTGGCCATGGGCGCCAACCCGGCCCAGACCCTGAAGGCCATTCAGGAGGCCGAGGCCTATCCCGGCCCGTCCCTCATCATCGGCTATTCTCCCTGCGAGATGCACTCCATCAAGGGCGGCATGATGAACAGCCAGAAGGAAATGAAGAAGGCTGTGGAGTGCGGGTACTGGAACCTGTTCCGGTTCAACCCCGCCGCCGAGGGCGCCAAGTTCACCCTGGACTCCAAGGAGCCCAAGGGCGGCTATCAGGAGTTCCTGATGAACGAGGCCCGGTACAGCCGCCTGACCCGGGAGTTCCCGGAGCGGGCCACCGAGCTCTTCGAGCGCAACGAGAAGAGCGCCATGGAGCGCTACGATCACCTGCTCAAGCTCAAGAGCATGTACGCCGAGTAAGCAAAACCCAAACCAAAGAACGCCGCGGGGTACCCCCGCGGCGTTCAAACTGGAAAGAAGAGGTTTGCCTGCGTTTGCGCCTCAGAGACGCGGATCGGGTCTGATCTGTTTTTGCCGGGGCTTTGCCCCGGCAAAAACACCTTCAGGGCGAGCGGTGCGAGCCCTCGCGCCGACCAACCGAGGCGTCTTCCGCAAGCCGAGGGCGATAAGCGCGAGTGTTCTCCCATGAGAGCCCAGCGAAGCGGGTCTCATGGGAAGCGTGTCGGCTTTTGCCGACACGCGCAACGCCGCGGGGTACCCCCGCGGCGTTCTTCTTTGCGTCGCTGAT
>JAFUGI010000083.1 GCA_017469475.1 Oscillibacter sp.
CCTGCTGTTCATCAACAACGTGGTGGAGCCGGTGGCGGTGGTGACGGAGGCGGCCAAGCGCATCTCCGCCGGAAGCTACGGTTTTCTCATTGAGAAAAAGTATCCCGACGAGCTGGGCGAGCTGGTGGACAACATCAACGACATGTCCTTGAAGATCGGCCAGAACGAGAAGATGAAGTCGGAGTTCATCTCCTCCGTCTCCCATGAGCTGCGCACCCCCCTCACCGCCATCAACGGCTGGGGAGAGACCATTCTGGAGGACCCTACCGGCGACCCGGTGCAGCTGCGCCGGGGCATCCGCATCATTTTGAACGAGTCCCGCCGCCTTTCCACCATGGTGGAGGAGCTGCTGGAATTTTCCAAGATGGAGGACGGGCGCTTCACCCTGCGCATCGAGCAGGTGGACCTGCAGGCGGAGTTTGAGGACGCCATCTTCACCTACCGGGAGCTGTTCCGGCAGGAGGGCATCGAGCTTTCCTACCAGGTGGGGGAGGAGGAGCTGCCCCCCATCTCCGGCGATCCGGAGCGGCTCAAGCAGGTCTTTTGCAACGTGCTGGACAACGCCGCCAAGCACGGCGGCGCCGGCAGGCGCATCGCCGCCTCCCTGACCCGGGAGGAGGGGGCCCAGGTGGTGCGGGTGCGGGACTACGGCCCCGGCATCCCGGAGGCGGAGCTCCCCTTCGTGAAGCAGAAGTTTTACAAGGGCTCCTCCAAGGCCCGGGGCAGCGGCATTGGCCTTGCCGTGTGCGATGAGATCATCGCCCTCCACGGCGGCACCTTCACCATCGGCAATGCCGAGGGCGGCGGCGCGGTGGTCACCATCCGCCTGCCGGAGGCGGAGAGCTGAGGAGCAAAAAAATCCCGAAGGAAATCGAACATTTGTTTGCTTTTTGCAAATGCGTGTGGTACAATACGACCCAAAGAGAGGAACATCCATGGCAGAAAAACAATCCTGCGCCTTCCGCACCAGCATCGGCGGGCAGGCGCTGATCGAAGGCATTTTGATGCGGGGCCCGGAAAAGCAGGCCATCGTGGTCCGGGACCAGAACGGGGAGCTGGTGGAAAAGGTCGAGGAGCTGCGCCTCATCAAGGACCGCTATCCCATCCTGGGCGTGCCCCTGATCCGAGGCACGGTGAATTTCCTGGCCTCCATGGTCCAGGGCGTCAAGGCCCTGATGTACTCCGCGGAGTTCTATCCCGAGGAGGAGTCGGTCCAGCCCTCCAAATTCGAGCGGTGGCTGGAGGCCCATCTTTCCAGCAAGAAGCTGGAGGGGGCGGTCATCACCCTTTCTGTGGTGCTGGGCGTGGGTATGAGCATCTTTCTCTTTTTGATGCTGCCTACCCTCCTCACCGGGGCGCTGCTGCGGCTGTTCCCCGGCTTCCCCCTGTGGGGGCGGAACCTGGTGGAGGGCCTTTTGAAGATCGTCATTTTCATGCTCTATCTTATCATCTGCTCCAAGCAGAAGGACATCTATCGGGTCTTTCAGTACCACGGGGCGGAGCACAAGACCATCTTCTGCTACGAGGCGGGCCTTCCCCTGACGGTGGAAAACGTCCGCGTCCAGCCCCGGCACCATCCTCGCTGCGGCACCAGCTTCCTCTTCGTGGTGATCTTCGTGTCCATTCTGGTGTCCAGCGTGGTGTTCGGCATCTGGCCGGTGACCAACGCGTGGCTGCGGACGCTGGTGCATCTGATCCTGCTGCCGCTGGTGGTGGGCATCACCTATGAGTTCAACCGCTGGGTGGGCCGCCACGTGCAGGAGAGCCGCCTGGCCCAGATCTTGACGGCGCCGGGCATGTGGATGCAGAACTTCACCACCAACGAGCCGGACGACGCCATGATCCAGTGCGCCATCCGGTCGCTGGAGCTGGTGCTCCCCTCGGAGAAGGGGAAGGACGCCTGGTAAAGCGAGGATCTCAATTCTGCCGGTCCGGGAGGACACTATGGCCATTACCTACAACAATTTGTATCTGGACATCCGCCAGCAGCTCCGCCGCGCCGGCATCGACGGCGCCACCCTGGAGGCACGGGAGCTGGTGTGCTTCGGCACCGGCAAGACCCGGGAGGAGCTGAGCCGGGACGGGGGGCTGTACGCCGCGCCGGAGACGGAGCAGCGGGTGCGCGCCCTGGTGGCGCGGCATCTGGCGGGGGAGCCGGTGGCTTACCTCATCGGCGAGTGGGAGTTTTACGGCCTGCCCCTGGACATCTCCCGGGACGTGCTGATCCCCCGGCCGGACACGGAGGTGCTGGCGGGCCTTGCCATCGAGTATGTGCGTACTCTGGGGGAGTGCCGGGTGCTGGACCTGTGCGCCGGCAGCGGCTGCGTTGGCCTGGCCGTGGCCGCCCAGGCCAAGGAGGCCCGGGTGGTGCTGGGGGAGCAGTCCGACGCGGCACTGAAGATCTGCCGCCAGAACATCCGGCGAAACGGCCTCTCCGGCCGGGTGGTGCCGGTGCAGGCGGACGCCCTGGAAAAGCCGGAGCGCTCTTTGGGGGAGTTTTCCTGCATCGTGTGCAACCCGCCCTACATTCCCCACGGCGACATCGCGGGGCTGGACCCCTCTGTGCGGGACTATGAGCCCCACCTGGCGCTGGACGGCGGGCCGGACGGGCTGGACTTTTACCGAGCCGTCTCCGAAAAGTGGAAGCAGGCCCTGACCGTAGGGGGCCGGCTGTATTTTGAGGTGGGCATCGGCCAGGCGGACAGCGTGCTGCGCCTCATGCGCGCCCAGGGCTTTGGGGACATTCAGGTGGTCAAGGACCTGCACGGCATCCCCCGGGTGGTCTTTGGCACGCTGTGCGCGGAGGTCTACGGACAAACGATTTGATCGGGAACGATAAGAACCGCCGGCCGAGGGCAAAACGGCGTTTTCCCATCGGCTGGCAAGAATCCGGTACATAGGAGGAACAACAGATATGGCAAAGGACAAGGGACCGCTGCCCACGGCGGCGCCGGCGAGTGACAAGAAGCAGGCCATCAACACCGCCATGGCCCAGATCGAGAAGATGTACGGCAAGGGCTCCATCATGCGCTTTGGCGACAGCGCGGAGCTGAACGTGGAGTATATCCCCACCGGGTCGCTGGCGCTGGACGTGGCGCTGGGCATCGGCGGGCTTCCCAAGGGCCGCATCGTGGAGATCTACGGGCCGGAGTCCTCCGGCAAGACCACCCTTGCCCTCCATGTGGTGGCGGAGGCCCAGAAGCGGGGCGGCGAGGTGGCCTTTGTGGACGCGGAGCACGCCCTGGACCCCACCTACGCCCGGGCCCTGGGGGTGCGGGTGGAGGATATGCTCATCTCCCAGCCGGACACCGGCGAGCAGGCCCTGGAGATCACGGAGGCCCTGGTCCGCTCCGGCGCCATTGACGTCATCGTGGTGGACAGCGTGGCCGCGCTGGTGCCCCGGGCGGAGATTGAGGGCGAGATGGGGGACAGCTATGTGGGTCTCCACGCCCGGCTCATGAGCCAGGCCCTGCGCAAGCTCACCGGCGCCATCGGCAAGACCAACACCATCGTCATCTTCATCAACCAGCTGCGGGAAAAGGTGGGCGTCATGTACGGCAACCCCGAGGTCACCACCGGCGGCCGGGCGCTGAAGTTCTACTCCTCCGTCCGCATCGACGTGCGGCGCATCGAGGCGCTGAAAAACGGCTCTGAGGTGGTGGGCAGCCGCACCCGGGCCAAGGTGGTCAAGAACAAGGTGGCGCCCCCCTTCCGGGAGGCGGAGTTCGACATCATGTACGGCGAGGGCATCGCCCGGGAGGGCGAGCTTATCGACCTGGGCGTGAAGCTGGACCTGGTGCAGAAGTCCGGGTCCTGGTTCTCCATGGGGGAGACCCGCATCGGCCAGGGACGGGACGCCGCCAAGCGCTACCTCCAGGAAAATCCCGCCATCGCGGAGCAGCTGGAAGCGGACATCCGGCGTAATTTCGACAAGCTCATGACCGGACAGTCCCGGGTGGCCGCCCGGGCCGCAGGTCGGGCGGTGGACGTGAGCGCCGACGATTTCAAGGATGAGGATTGAGCGCCTGGAGCCCTCCCGTCACAAGCGGGGGCGGGTGCTGGTATTCTTGGAGGACGGCGCCTGCTTGAAGATCACGGAGCAGGAGCTGCTGGACTTCGGCCTCCGCTCCGGGGACGAGCTGGACGAGGCCGCCCTCCGGAGGCTGAAGGAGGCTGCCGGCGTCTCCAACGTGAAGGTGACGGCGGCGGAGCTGGTGGGCAAGCGGGCCATGTCCCGCCATGATTTGGAGAAAAAGCTCCGGGAAAAGGGCGCAAGCGATGCGGAGGCCCGGTATGCCGCCGAATGGCTGGAGGCCATCGGCGCCATCAACGACGCGGAGTATGCTGCCCTCCTTGCCCGGCACTGTGCCGATATGGGATACGGCCCGGCCCGCATCCGGGACCGGCTCTATGAAAAGGGCGTGCCCCGGGAGCTGTGGGAGGATGCCTTGGCGTCCCTTCCGGAGGAGGGGGACCGGATCGACCGGTTTCTCGCCGGCAAGCTCCGGGGCCGCCGTCCGGAGGAGGCGGAAAAGCGCCGGCTGACAGCGGCGCTTCTTCGCCGGGGCTACGCTTGGGGCGATGTGCGGGATGCCTGGAGCCGGTACGGCGAGCAGATCGAGGAGGAGTGAACCGTGGAACTGACGCAAGCCATTTTGAGCCGACGCAGTGTCCGGCAGTATCAGGATAGGCCCGTCCCCCGGGAGGAGTTGGAGGCGCTGCTGCGCGCCGCCTGTTGGGCCCCCTCGGCGGAAAACGCCCAGCCCTGGTACTTCGTGGCGCTGACCAGACCGGAGGACCTGCGCCTGCTGGAGAGCACGCTGGAGCGGGTGTCGGTGGAGATCCGGCCCCAGCTGGAGGAGGCCTTTTCCCAGTACCCTCAGCTGGTGGACATGACCTCCGCCTTTTTGCGGCGGCTGGGCGGGGCGCCGGTGTGCGTGCTGGTGTTTTTGCAGCGGGAGTACACCGGCCACAGCCGGGACTCCATGCTGGAGAGCGCGGCAGCCGCCATCCAGAACCTGCTGCTGGCGGCCTGGGAGCGGGACATCGGCAGCTGCTGGGTCAACGCCGTCACGGAGACGGGGTACGGCCCCGCCATCCGCCAGCTCTTTGCCCCGGACAAGGGGGAGCTGGTGAGCCTTGTGACCCTGGGCTATCCCCTCCGCAAGGCATCCAGCAAGCCCATCCGCATGAAGGACCGCTGGGTCATCCGTTGATGAAGGAGAGAGCGCTTTGAGCTACCGTATCGCATTTATCTCCCTGGGCTGCGCCAAAAATCAGGTGAACTGCGAGCAGATGATGGCCGCTGTCACTGCCGCGGGCCACACCGTCCTGCTCCAGCCCGAGGGGGCCGACGTGGTGGTGGTGAACACCTGCGGCTTCCTGGCCTCCGCCTGTGAGGAGGCCATCGACAACATTTTGGACGTGGCCCGGCTGAAGGAGGCCGGGCAGGTGCAAAAGCTGCTGGTCACCGGCTGCATGGCCCAGCGCTATCAGGAGGAGATCCTCCGGGAGCTGCCGGAGGTGGACGGCATCCTGGGCACCGGCAGCTATGACCAGATCGCCGGCGCCGTGGCCGAGGTGATGGAGACCGGCGGGCGGCCCTGCCGCATCGGCAACATCCACACCGCGAACCAGAGCGGGGAGCGCATCCTCTCCACTCCGCCGTGGTACGCGTATCTGCGCATCGCCGAGGGGTGCGACAACCACTGTGCCTACTGCGTGATCCCCTCTCTTCGGGGCCGGTATCGCAGCCGCCCCATGGGGGAGCTGCTGGACGAGGCGGCGGAGCTGGCCTCCGCCGGCGTGAAGGAGCTTCTCGTCATCGCCCAGGACATCACCCGGTATGGCACGGACCTCAACGGGGAGCACCAGTTGGCGGCCCTGCTGAGAGAATTATGTAAACTTGATTTCCACTGGATCCGCCTGCACTATCTCTACCCCAGCGACATCACCGACGAGCTCATCGACGTCATCGCCGGGGAGGAGAAGATCCTCCCCTATCTGGACATCCCCATCCAGCACTGCAACGACCGCATCCTGCGGGCCATGAACCGGCGGGACACCAAGGCGGGCCTGCTTGCTCTGCTGGAGACCCTGCGCGCCCGCATCCCCGGCCTGGTGCTGCGCACCAGCCTCATCACCGGCCTTCCCTACGAGGACGAGGCCGCCTTTGAGGAGCTGTGCGCCTTTTTGCGCCAGGTGAAGATCGAACGGGCGGGGGTCTTCCCCTTCTCCCCGGAGGAGGGGACGCCGGCCTTCCGCATGGAGCATGTGGACGGCGACGAGGCCCGCCGCCGGGCGGAGCTGGCGGTGGATGTCCAGTCGGACATCATCGACGGGTACAACGAGTCCGTTTTGGGCACGGAGCGGGAGGTCCTGTGTGAGGGCTTTGACCCCCAGGCCCAGCGGTTCTTTGGCCGCAGCTATGCCGAGTCGCCGGACATCGACGGGCGCATCTGGTTTGACGCAGAGGGGGAGATTGCCCCCGGCACCTTCGTCACCGTGCGCCTGACCGGCACCATGGACGGGGAGCTTACCGGCGAGCGGGTGGAGTGACGCCCCGGCGACCCCTTGCGCAGGCTGCGGACCCGAAAAAGGAGAGATCGTTATGAACCTTCCCAACAAGCTGACCCTCAGCCGGATCGTGCTGATCCCGGTGTTTATGGCGGTGCTGTACTGGGGATTTCCTGGCGCATCCTATGTGGCGCTGGCCATCTTCATCATCGCCAGCCTCACGGACCTGCTGGACGGAAAGATCGCCCGGAAGTATCATTTAGTGACGGATTTCGGCAAATTCGCCGACCCACTGGCGGATAAGATGCTGGTGACAGCGGCCATGCTGTGGTTTGTGGAGAACGGCCAGATGCCCGCCTGGGCCCTGCTCATCGTCATCTGCCGGGAGTTTGCCGTCAGCGGCCTGCGGATGATCGCGGCGGACAAGGGGCGGGTCATTGCTGCCGGCTGGTCCGGCAAGGTGAAGACCGCCGCCACCATGGTGTGCGTGGTGGTGATGTTCCTGCCCATCCCGGCGGCGCTGAATACCCTGTGCGTCTGGGTCATCACGTTGACCACCCTTTACTCCGGCGTGGAGTATTTCGTGAAAAACAAGGACGTCATCGCCAGTATGTGAGCGCTGCAGAAGGCCTCTCCCGGCGGGAGGGGCCGCGTCTTTCGACAGAGTCGAAAGACTTCCCATGGAACCCACCTCGTTGGGCTTCCATGGGAGGTGCTCGCGCTCCATCGCCTCGGCTTTCGCCTCGTTGGTCGGCGCAAGGGCATCACTTCGTGACCGCCTTACTGTGTTTTGCCGAAGCACAGCTCCGGCAAAAACAATGGAAACTTTGTCTGTCTATAGGCTGAGCCCCTCCCGCCGGGAGGGGCTTTCTCTGTGGACTCCTGCGAAAGCGCTGCCCGGTGTGCAGCGTTTTTCGAAAAAATTCCCCTCAGTCGAGCAACATCCAGCGAAAAAAACCGTCTATAACAGTGAAGGGCCTGTACAGTTGCCGCCGGACGGCATAGCCGCGGCGGACAGGGCCCCATGGAGAAGGAGGTGCGGCCATGGAGGATCGGGAAATCGTGGCGCTGTACTGGCGGCGAGACGAGGAGGCCATCGCCCAGACGGACCGGAAGTACGGCCCCCTCTGCCACGCCCTGGCCCGGAACATCCTGACGCTGCGGGAGGACGCGGAGGAGTGCGTGGCGGACACCTATCACCATGCCTGGAACGCCATGCCCACCCAGCGGCCGGAACGGCTGGGGGTTTGGCTGGGCCGGGTGGTGCGCAATCTCGCCATCGACCGCTACCACCAAAACCGGGCCCAAAAGCGGGACTGCGCCCTGACGGTCCTGCTCAGCGAGCTGGAGGACTGCGTTCCAGCGCCCCAGAGCGTGGAGCGGACCGTGGAGAGCGCGGAGCTGGGATGCATCATCGACCGCTGGCTGGGGACGCTTCCCCTGGAGGACAGGACCCTCTTCGTGGAGCGGTACTGGTACGGCGAGGCGGTGAAGGACCTGGCAGCCCGGGCAGGAACGGCGCCGGGGACGCTGACGGGGCGGCTGTACCGCCTGCGCCGCAGTCTGCGGCGCGCATTGGAACAGGAGGGCATCACGATATGACAAGAGAGAGTGAAGCGCTGTATCACGGCATCACCCACCTCAGCGACGAGAC
>JAFUGI010000084.1 GCA_017469475.1 Oscillibacter sp.
GAAAAGAAAAAACTCGGCCTGTTCAGTGCCATCGCAGCCAGCGTTGGCCTGATCGTCGCGTCCAACTGCCTGGTATCCCTGGCAGAGGGCATGGCAAAGGCGGGCGACGGCTTTATCATCTCGATGATCATCGTCACCATTCTCAATATCTTTGCCGCTATGTCCTTCTCGGAACTCCATCTTCTCATGCCCAACGCAGACGGCGGTACCAGCCAGTATATTTCCGCCGCCTTCGGCAAGGCTACGTCCGTCATCTGCAATATCTCCACCTATGTTATTGCCCTGATCTTCGCCAGCACGGCGGAGCTGACCATCTGCGGCATGGTCATCTCTCAGATGTTTTTCCCCGGCGTAGATCCCCGGGTCATTTCTCTGATTATTCTGGCGGCGTTCTTCCTGGTCAATGTCAAGGGCATTGACATCTTCGCCAATGTCCAGAACTTCATGGTCTACTTCCTGCTGATCTCCATGGGCCTGTTCGGCATCCTGGGCCTGATGCCCGGCGTCGGAGCCGCGCCAATCAATGGCGAGGTCGCCCCCCTGATGCCTGGCGCGGCCGGAGTCACCGGCACGCTGGCTCTGGCGTTCTGGCTGTTTATCGGCGGCGAGTCCGTCATCCCTCTGGCCAAGGATATGAAGAACCCCAAGCGGGATATTTTCCTGGCGTTTGCCCTTGGTCTCATCGCCATCTGTGTGGTGCAGTCCCTGATGGGCAAGGCCATGGTCCTCTATGTACCTCCCGAGGAGATGATCGGCACCAATTCTCCCCAGATGACCTTTGCCATCAACCTTTTGGGCGGATTTGGAAAATACTGGATGGGCTTTGCCTGCCTGATGGCGGCGGGCAGCACCCTCAGTGCCCACTATATGTCCTCGTCCCGCATCCTTTACGGCATGGCCCAAGAGGGTATCGTTCCGTCCGTCTTCCTGAAGAAGAATCGGTACAACACCCCGGTCATCGGCCTTCTGCCTCTGGCCATCAGCGACCTGGTGCTCCAGGTGTCCAACATTGCCTATACGGAGGGCATCACGTTCGTGTGTATGGCGGCTTGTTGCTTCTGGCTGGTCACCTATATCATGATGCACGCGGCAGTGCTGAAGTTGCGCAAGGCATATCCTGACGCTGAGAGGAACAAGACCTTCCTGAAATTTGGCGCAGCCCCGCAGATCATTGGTATGGTGGTTGACAT
Source organism: Oscillibacter sp. (assembly GCA_017469475.1). Taxonomy (GTDB): domain Bacteria; phylum Bacillota; class Clostridia; order Oscillospirales; family Oscillospiraceae; genus Oscillibacter. The sequence continues at coordinate 1,191 of JAFUGI010000084.1, forward strand.
TTACATGATTATCTTTGTGGACACCGGAATGAGGCGGGTCAAGATCCTGAGCATTTTTGCCATCATTCTGGTGCTGCTGGCCATCTATTCTTTGGCCTGGGTGCGGCACAAGATGCATCTCAAGCTCTTTGAGCCCACGCCCATCGACCAGCTCAACGAGCTGGCGGAATAACCGGCGGAGAGGATTGACTCCTCGAAAAAGCCGCCAATTTCCTTTGCGTCCTTGTTATGCCGTTTCCGGCTGTCAGAAGCGACATGACAAGGCATCTGCCGCCTTGCTCCCCGGATGATTCGGGGAGCAAGGCGGCAGCTCACTCGGAACCCCTTGCCTTTTATAGATGCGGCGGCCGTCTTCTGACCGGCCGCCGCATTTTCCCTCCGCTGCCACAGAGCCTTGCGATGCTCGGGAAGAGGAGGGGCGCTATACCGTGCGCCACCTGCATCCGGCGCAGCCGGATAGAGAGCCCAGCGGGCCGGGAATTTACGCGTCGTCCGGGTCCACGCCGCCGGCCTTGCGCTCCATCCGGGCCATGAGCACCGGGGAGAGCACGCCGAACACGCACAGCGCCACCAGCAGCCAGCAAAGAGGCGTGGAAAACAAGATGGCCGGGTCCCCGCCGGAGAGGGCCAGAGAGCGGCGCAGTCCCTTCTCCCCGATGGGGCCCAGGATCAGTGCCAGCACGATGGCGGCGGTGTTCAGGTCGAACTTGCGGCAAAGCCAGCCCAGAACGCCGAAGATCATCATGATGATGACGTCCATGAAGTTCTTGTGGATGGCGTAGGACCCCACCACGCACAATACCGTCACCGCGGGGATGAGGATGGCGTCGCTCAGGCGGGAGATCTGGGCGAAGCCCCGGCAGCCCAGAAGGCCGATGCCCAGCATGAAGAACTGGATCAGCACGAAGCCCGCGAAGAAGGTGTAGGTCATTGCCGCCGTTTCCCCGGTGAAGAGGTCCGGCCCCGGGGTCAGGCCCTGGATGATGAGCCCGCCCATCAGCACCGCGGTCACGCTCTCGCCGGGAATGCCCAGTGTCAGCATGGGGATGAGGGACCCGCCGGTCACGGCGTTATTGGCCGCCTCGGACCCGGCTACGCCCTCGATGCTGCCGTGGCCGAAGAGCTCCTTGTGGCGGGAGAACTGGCGGGAGGTGTTGTACCCCAAAAAGCAGGCGATGGAGGCCCCGGCGCCGGGCAGGATGCCGATGAGGTTGCCGATGATCCAGCTGCGGCCGATGGTGGGGGCCAGCATCTTCATCTCCTCCCGGCTCAAAAGCATCTTGTCCTTGAACTTGGTGGCCCGGGCCCGGGCGCGGATCCTGGCCTCCGCCAGAGTCAGCGCCTGGCTCATGGAGAACAGACCGATCAGCGCGCAGGTGACGTTGATGCCGTCATACAGGGAGGACTGGCCGAACATGAACCGCTTCACGCCCTCGATGGGGTCCATACCGATGGTGGAGAGCAGCAGCCCCAGCGCGCCGGAGATGAGCCCCTTGAGCATGGACTTGGAGGATACGCCCGCAATGATAGTCAGGCCGAAGATGGAGAGCCAGAAATACTCCGGCGAGCCGAACTTCATAGCAAGCTGGGCAAGCAGCGGGGCGAAGAAGTACAGGGAGATGCAGCTCAAAAGACCGCCGAAGAAGGAGGCGATGCAGGCCGTGCCCAGGGCCTTGCCGGCCTTGCCCTGGAGGGTGAGCTGATAGCCCTCGATGGCCGTGGCCGCCGAGGCGGGGGTGCCGGGCGTGTGGATCAAGATGGCGGAGATGGACCCGCCGAAGATGGCGCCGCAGTAGATGGCGCCCAGCATGATGAGCCCCGTGGAGGCCTCCATGGAAAAGGTCAGGGGCAGCAGCAGCGCAACGCCCATGGCCGCGGACAGCCCGGGCAGACACCCGATGACAATGCCGATGGCCGTTCCGGCGGCCATGACGAGAAGATTCAGGGGCGACAGGGCGTGGACGAAGCCCTGGCCCATCAAAGCCAAAGTTTCCAGCATCGCGGACAGCTCCTTTGTTCAAAAATTCGCCCTGTCACCGGAAGAGCAGACCGGCGGGCATCCGCACCCGCAAAAACATGGTGAAGGCAAAGTAGACCAGCGCCGCCACCGCCGCCGTGGAGAGCAGGATCTGCCACTTGGGCACCCGCAAAAACAGCAGGCACCCCACCATGAACAGCACGGTGGCGGGGTAGAAGCCCACCACATACATGGCGGCAAGGTAGAGGATCACCATGCCCAGAATGGGGAAGAACTGACCGGGCAGAAAGTCCTGAAAATCCTCCAGCCCGCTGGTCACGCCCTTTCGCCTGGCCCCGATCACCATGCGCACCAGGTACGCCGTGGTCAGGGCCAGCAGGAGAAGGTCGATGAACAGCGGATAGGTCTGGGCTGCCGCCGGCAGCTGGAAGGTCATGACCAGGAACAGGACGCCCACCGCGTAAATGAACACGACGACGCCAATATCGGTTTTTTTCATGTCTCACACCTCATCATCGAAAGCGCCCGCGGGGAAGCGGGTCCCCCGCGGGCGCGGGGTCGGGTCGGTCAGCTCTCCCAGAGGCTGGCCACGGTCTCGGTGCAGAAGAGGTACTGGTCCGCCAAAAGCTGGGCGGTGTCGGCGGCGTTCATGTAGGCGGTGGTGATGCCGGCCTTTTCCGCGGCCTCCAGATAGGCCGGGTCCTCCATGGCCTCCCGGAAGGCCTGCTCATAGAAGTCGATGATGGCCTGGGGGGTGCCCTTGGGGGCCACGATGGCCCGGGCGGAGCCGTACCACTGGTCGTAATAGCCCAGCTCGCCCAGGGTGGGCGCGTCGGGGAAGGCGTCCATCCGCGCCGTGTCAAAGACGCCCAGGATCTTCAGCTCCGAGACCATGGACACGATGTCCGCCTCCTTGGCCACGGAGAAGTCCACCTCCCCCTGGCGCAGGGCCAGCAGCTGGTCGGCGGTGCCGCCGTAGGGGATGGCGGTGTAGGTGAAGCCGGCGGAGTTGGCCAGCAGCTGGGCGCCGATATGGTTGGAGGCCTTGTTGCCGTTGGTGGAGGCCTTCAGCTCATCGGGGTGGGCCTTGGCGTAGTCCACCAGCTCCTGGAGGCTGTTGAAGGGGCTGGAGGCCGACACCAGCACCAGCGACGTCTCATTGACATGGTTGCAGATGGGCACGAAGTCCTCCATCGAATAGTCCCCCAGACCCTCCACGATGTTGGACGCCAGGGTGGGCAGATTCACGAAGCCCAGGGTGTAGCCGTCCGGGGTGGACTTGGCCAGGGCCGTCCAGCCGATGGAGCCGGAGCCGCCCTCCTGATTGTCGATGACGATGGTCTGGCCGATCTTTTCCGAGGCGTACTGGCTCAGGACCCGGGCGGTGTTGTCCGTGCCGGAGCCGGCCTTGTAGGCCACGATCATGGTCACGGTCTCGCCGGGCTTCCAATCGGCGGAGACCTCTTCGCCGCCGCTGCCGCCGCCGTTGCAGGCAGCCAGGGAGAGGGCCAGCACCAGGGCGGTGCCCAACGCAAGGAGTTTTTTCATCTTTTCTACCTCTTTTCTCGTGTATTCGCCCGCCCGAACCGGCGGGCTGCCGCTGCCGGCAGCGCCCTTCCTGCGCGCCGGCGGGGAGCGCTTCTTCGCCGTGGGCCGCTGCTCTCACCTCCGTAAAGTCCGCGGCGCGGCAGCGGGGAGCCGGCGCCAAAGGGCACCGGCAGCCCGTTTGTGCTGCCCCACGAACGGTTCGCCGGGCGAACCGTTCAATAACAGACACTTTAGCACAACAGGACTGATGGGCCACCAACCCCGCCCTTTGCTGCCGCCGCGAAAAAAGCGCCCCGCATGGCGGAGCGGGCCGCGGCACGCATGATTTTTCTCCGGCGGCGCATACTGGCAGGGAAAGGATGTGATCCCATGGAGATCTCTCCCCAGGAGTATCAGGCATATGTCCGCCGGCGCGCCCGGCCCTCGCCCATCGTCAAGGACACGGCGCTGGCCTTTGCCGTGGGCGGGGCCATCTGCGTGCTGGGGCAGGCCATCCAAAACGCCTGGGCCGCCGCGGGACTGGACCGGGAGGCCGCCGGCACCGCCGCCTCCTGCACGCTGGTGCTGCTCTCCGCCCTGCTGACGTGGCTGAACGTCTACAACCGGCTGGCCCGCTTCGGCGGGGCGGGGACGCTGGTGCCCATCACGGGCTTTGCCAACGCCGTGGTGTCCCCGGCCATCGACTTTCGCAGCGAGGGCTTCGTCACCGGCATGGCGGCCAAGATGTTCACCGTGGCCGGCCCGGTCATCGTGTACGGGACGCTGGCCAGCGTCCTCTACGGCGCGGCGCTGATGCTGCTGGGCACCCCGTAGGCGAAGGGCGGCGGGACTTCCCATGGGACCCGCTTCGTTGGGCTTCTGTGGGAGATGCTCGCGCTCCATCGCCTGGGCTTTCGCCTCGTTGGTCGGCGCGAGGGCGGCACTTTGTGACCGCCGCAATGTGTTTTGCCGAAGTACAGCCCTGGAAAAACGATGGAAATTCGTTTGTCTACAGCAAAAGGCCCGGTGCAGCGCACCGGGCCTTTTGCTGTGCCCCTGGGGCTATCGGTCGCTGGCGGACCACCCGTCCTGAAAGATCAGGTCGTCGATGTCGCCAAGACCGCCGGTCTGGTCTTTCATGGTGAGGCTCCCTTCCGGATCGGCGTTTTTCCCAGTCTATGCCCGGCGGGGGAAAAGGTTGCCTGTCCGGCCGGGGAAAAAGATTTGGCGGCCCTCTTGACAAATACCCCAAGGGGGTATATAGTCAAAATACCCCCTTGGGGTATCGCGCGCGGGACCCGTGCCGCCGGCATGGGAACGTGTTCGCCCCGGCGGCCTGTCGCAGGCACCCCGCCATGAGGCCGCCCGTTTGGACGCCGATCCGCGATCACCCCGGGGGACCGTGAGGATACGATCAGGAGATACAACGGTTGGGAGGCCGAGACCATGGAGGAACAGAGCTGTACCTGCTGCCACAAGACCAAGGAGCGCTCGGAGGAGGAGTATAAGCGGCTGCTGAACCGGCTGACCCGCATCGAAGGACAGATCCGGGGCATCCGGGGTATGGTGGAAAGGAGCGCCTACTGCGCGGACATCCTGGTGCAGGTGGCCGCCGCCAACGCCGCGCTGAACGCCTTCAGCAAGGAGCTGCTGGCAAACCACATCCGCACCTGCGTGGCCCAGGACATCCGGGACGGGAAGGACGAGACCGTGGACGAGCTGGTGGTCCTTTTGCAGAAGCTGATGAAATGACGATGCCGGGCGGCGCCCGGCAGACCCCCAATTGGAAGGAGCGAACGCAATGGAACAATACAATGTGACGGGCATGAGCTGCGCGGCGTGCAGCGCCCGGGTGGAAAAGGCGGTGGCCAGGGTGCCGGGGGTGGAGTCCGTCTCCGTGAGCCTTCTCACCAACTCCATGGGCGTGGAGGGCACCGCCTCTCCCGACGCCATCGTCCGGGCGGTGGAGGAGGCCGGGTACGGCGCCTCCCCCAAGGGCGGCGCCAGGGGCGCGGCGGCCCCGTCGGAGGCGGAGAGCGCCCTGGAGGACCGGGAGACCCCGGTTTTGAAGCGGCGGCTGCTGTGGTCCCTGGGCTTTTTGCTGGTGCTGATGTACTTCTCCATGGGCCACATGATGTGGGGCTGGCCCCTGCCCGCCTTTTTTGACGATAACCACGTGGCCATGGGCCTTGTGCAGCTGCTGCTGGCGGCCGCCGTCATGGTCATCAACCAGAAATTTTTCATCAGCGGCTTCAAGAGCCTGTGGCACCGGGCCCCCAATATGGATACCCTGGTGGCCCTGGGGTCCTCGGCCTCCTTCGTGTGGTCCGTGTGGGTCCTCTTCGCCATGACCGGGGCCCAGGTCCGGGGGGACGGCGAGGCCGTCATGGGATACATGATGGAGTTCTACTTCGAGTCCGCCGCCATGATCCTGACCCTCATCACCGTGGGCAAGATGCTGGAGGCCCGGTCCAAGGGCCGCACCACCGACGCGCTGAAGGGGCTGATGCGCCTCTCCCCCAAGACCGCCACGGTGGTCCGGGACGGGGCGGAGACGGAGGTCTCCATCGAGCAGGTGCGCACGGGGGACGTGTTCGTGGTCCGGCCGGGGGAGAACATCCCGGTGGACGGCGTGGTGCTGGAGGGCAGCAGCGCCGTCAACGAATCCGCTCTCACCGGGGAGTCCATCCCCGTGGACAAGGCGGAGGGAGACACGGTCTCTGCCGCCACCGTGAACCAGTCCGGCTTTTTGCGCTGCCGGGCCACCCGGGTGGGGGAGGACACCACCCTCTCCCAGATCATCCAGATGGTCTCCGACGCGGCGGCCACCAAGGCTCCCATCGCCAAGATCGCGGACAAGGTGTCCGGCGTGTTCGTGCCGGTGGTCATCACCATCGCGGTCATCACCACCGCCGTCTGGCTGGCGCTGGGGCGGGGGGCCGGCTTCGCCCTGGCCCGGGGCATCTCCGTGCTGGTCATCAGCTGCCCCTGCGCCCTGGGCCTTGCCACCCCCGTGGCCATCATGGTGGGCAACGGCATGGGCGCGAAAAACGGCATCCTCTTCAAGACCTCCGCCTCCCTGGAGGAGACGGGGCGCATGGACATCGTGGCCCTGGACAAAACGGGCACCATCACCCAGGGAGAGCCCCGGGTGACGGACGTGCTGCCCGCCCCGGGCGTTGCGGCGGAGGAGCTTCTGCGCCTGGCCGCCGCCCTGGAGACGCGCAGTGAGCATCCCCTGGCCCGGGCCGTGCTGCAATACGCCGCCGGGCAGAGCATAGACAGCGGCGAGGTGACGGACTTCCGGGCCCTGCCGGGCAACGGCCTGACGGCCCGTGTGGACGGCGCTGCCCTTGCCGGCGGGAGCCTTGCCTTCATTCGCACGGTGTGCCCCGTCCCCCGGGAGACGGAGGAGCGCTCTGCCGCCCTGGCGGAGGAGGGGAAGACGCCGCTCTTCTTCAGCCGGGAGGGCCGGCTTCTCGGCGTCATCGCCGTGGCGGACGTCATCAAGGAGGACAGCGCCCAGGCTGTGCGGGAGCTGCAGGGCATGGGCCTCCGGGTGGTCATGCTCACCGGGGACAACGAGCGCACTGCCCGGGCCATCGGCGCCCAGGCCGGAGTGGACGAGGTCATCGCCGGCGTTTTGCCGGAGGGGAAGGAGAGCGTCATCCGCGCCCTGCAAACCCAGGGGAAGGTGGCCATGGTGGGGGACGGCATCAACGACGCCCCGGCCCTGACCCGGGCGGACATCGGCATCGCCATCGGCGCGGGCACGGACGTTGCCATCGACGCGGCGGACGTGGTGCTGATGAAAAGCCGCCTCACCGACGCGGCGGCGGCCATCCGCCTCAGCCGGGCCACCCTGCGGAATATCCACCAGAACCTCTTCTGGGCCTTTTTCTACAACACCATCGGCATCCCCCTGGCGGCGGGGGTGTTCATCCCCCTGGGGCTGACCCTCAACCCCATGTTCGGCGCGGCGGCCATGAGCCTGTCCAGCTTCTGCGTGGTGTCCAACGCCCTGCGGCTGAACCTGTTCGACCTGCACGACGCCCGCCATGACCGGCCGGTGAAACGGCGTGCCGTCCCATCCCAGTCCACCATACCCGTCGGGGAAGAAGATAAGGAGGAAACAGCAATGGAGAAGACACTGAACATCGAGGGCATGATGTGCACCCACTGCGAGGCCCGGGTGAAAAAGGCCCTGGAGGCCCTGCCCCAGGTCAGCGAGGCTGCCGTCAGCCACGAGAAGGGCACCGCCGTGGTGACCCTCAGCGCCCCGGTGGACGACGCGGCGCTGAAAAAGGCCGTGGAGGACCAGGACTACAAGGTGCTGGACATCGCCTGAAGTCCCGAACCGCGCAAAAGCGCCCCCTGCCATACGGCAGGGGGCGCTGATCGCTTCCCATGAGACCCGCTGCGCTGGGCTCTCATGGGAGGATACTCGCGCTCCATCGCCCTCGGCTTTGCCTCGGTTGGTCGGCGCGAGGGCTCGCATGACTCGCCTTGCAGGTGTTTTTGCCGGGGAAGAGCTCCGGCAAAAACGGGTCGGATCTGCCTGGCGCTTTCGCAGCACGAGGGCAAGCGAGTCTTTGCCTGCATATGAAACGCCCCCTGCCGCATGGCAGGGGGCTTGCTGTTTGATAAAAAACGAAAGGTTGGAGCGGGGATACATAGCGCCGCGGATGCCGCCCGGCGCCAAATCGCGCTCCTGTCCGCCCTTACGAGAGCAGGATGCGGTCGTTGTCCAGGGCCTTGCCGGCGCCGGAGCGGAACCGCTCCAAAAGGTCGCTCACTGTCAGCCCCTGCCGCTCCGCCCCGCGGATGTCCAGCACGATGGACCCGTCGTCCATCATCAGTGTGCGGTTGCCCAGGTCCAGGGCGTTTTGCATGTTGTGGGTCACCATCATGGTGGTGATGTGGTGCTGGGAGACGATGCTCCGGGTCAGGGACAGGACCTTTTCCGCCGTGGCCGGGTCCAGGGCGGCGGTGTGCTCATCCAGCAAGAGGAGCTTGGGCGGCACCATGGTGGCCATCAGCAGCGTCAGCGCCTGGCGCTGTCCGCCGGAGAGCAGGCCCACCGGCTGGCGCAGCCGGTCCTCCAGCCCCATGCCCAAAAGGGCCAGCTGGTCCCGGAAGAACTGCTTTTCCGCCCTGGTGGTGCGGCTAAAGAAGGCGTGCTGGTTCTTGGCGGTGCGCAGATAGGCCAGGGCCAGATTTTCCTCGATGGTCATGTGAGGCGCGGTGCCCCGCATGGGGTCCTGAAAGAGGCGCCCGATCACCCGGCTGCGGCGGTGCTCGGGCTGGAAGGTGATGTCCTCTCCCGCCAGAAGGATGGTCCCCTCGTCCACATAAAAGCTGCCTGCCACGGCGTTGAAGAGGGTGGATTTCCCTGCGCCGTTGGAGCCCACGATGGTGACGAAGTCCCCTTTTTCCAGGTGCAGAGAGATGCCGGCAATGGCTTTTTTCTCATTGACCGTGCCGGGGTTAAAGGTCTTGGAAATATTGCGAAGCTCCAGCATTTTACGTTCCTCCCTTTTCCCGGGCCGCCAGCTTGCGCTGCTGGAAGGCGACCCATTGCCGCAGCGTGGGCATGGCGATGGCCAGGGCCACCACCAGGGCGGTGACCAGCTTCAAGCAGTCGATGGGCACCACCTTGGTGTACAGCACGATGGCGTAAATGAACCGGTAGACGATGCTGCCCACGATGACTGCCACCATGCCCCGGAGCATGGAGCCCCGGCCCACGATGGTCTCCCCGATGATCAGGCAGGCGAGGCCGATGACCACAATGCCGGTGCCGGCGTTGATGTCCGCCGACTTCTGGGCCTGGCCGACCACCGCGCCGGACAGGGCGGTGAGGGCATTGGCAATGCACAGCCCCACCGAGATGGTAAAGGTGGGGTTGATGGAGGAAGCCCGCACCATGTCCCGGTTGTCGCCGGTGGCCCGGATGGACAGGCCCAGCCGGGTCCCCAGAAAGGCGCACAGCAGCGCCCCCATGAGAATGGTGATCCCGGCAGCCAGGATCAGCTCGTGCCAATTCCGGCTCACCCCCATGTCCCGCAGACGGGTAAAGACGGTGGCCTGCTTTAGAAGGCTGGCGTTGGAGGTCCAGCCCATGGCCATCAGGTTGACGGTATAGAGTCCCGTGTTCGTGATGATGCCCGCCAAAATGGAGGGCACCCCCAGTCGGGTCTGCCAAAGGGCGGTGACAAAGCCCGCGCAGGCCCCCGCCGCCATGGCCGCCAACAGCCCCAGCACCGGGTGGCCGGAGGCGGCCATGGTCACCGACACCGCCGCTCCCAGAACGAAGGCCCCGTCGGTGGTCAGGTCGGCAATATCCAGGACCCGGTAGCTTAAAAACAGCGCCATGGGCACCAGCGCGTACATAAAGCCCAATTCCAGGGCAGTCTGAGTGATGTAGAACATGGCGTTTTCCCTCCTTTTGTTCCTTTTTCCCGCGGGAAAAAGGAACCGAAATAGAACTCATGGCGCAAACCCGCAGTTGGCTTCTGGGCTGCTTTGAACGGTTAAGCGTCCCCGCCTCCCTTCCGGAGGCGGGGAATTTGTCTGATTATCCGATCAACATCATGTGATCGTTACCGGGCAAAAACTTTGGTAATCTTGCCACTTTCGCGGCGGACGGAAGTTTTCTTTGCTTACTTTCTTTTTCAAAAGAAAGTAGGTCAGTCCGCGGTGGTGGTCACTTCCACCAGCTCGCCCATGTCGGAGAACATGGAGTAATCGGCGTTCAGGGCGGCGGCGGTCTCGGTGTTGACGGTGATGATGCCGCCGTCCATCAGGTAGTAGTCCTCCAGGGCGGACATGCCCTCGGTGATGGCCTGATAGGCCAGGTCGGCGGTGCGGGTGCCCAGGTCGGTGTAGTTGACGCCGCAGGTGGCGAAGGCGCCGTTGCGCACGAAGGAGTCGGCTCCGGTGTAGTGGGGGATGCCCGCCTCGGCCAGCTTTTCATAGATGGCAAGCTCGGCAGCCATGATGATGTTGTCGGTGGGGGTGAAAATGGCGTCCACGCTCTCAGCGGTCAGGGAGCTGGCGGCGGCGATGACCTCGTCATTGGTGTTGGCGGTGGCCTCGGTATAGGCGATGCCCTTGGCGTCCAGATAGGCCTTGGCGTCGGCAATGGGCTTCTGGGAATTGGCCTCGGACTTGGAGTACAGCAGGCCCACCTTGGCGGCGCTGGGATCCTGGGCGAAGATCATATCCATAATAAAACCGGTGTTCAGCGCGTCGCTGGTGCCGGTGACATAGTCGATGCCGGTCAGGTCTGCGGCCTCGGGGTCGGAGATGGCGGCATAGACCACGGGGGTCTTGCTGTCCTCGGCGCAGGTGGTCATCACCTGCGCGGCCAGGGTGGCGATGGGGATGATGGCGTCCACGCCGTCGGCGATGGCCTGGTCGCCGATCTGCTTCAAAACGGTTTGGTCGTTCTGGCCGGAATAGACCTGATACTCGATGGTCACGCCCTTCTCGGCGGCGATGGCGTCCAGCCGGGCGGTGATGGCGTTTGCGATCTCATCCAGGGAGGCGTGGTCCAGCTGCTTGACCACGGCCACCTTATAGGCGGTGGGCGCGGAGCCGCTCTGGGCCGGAGCGGACTGTGATCCAGCCGGGGCGGTGCTGGAGCCGGAGCCGGCACCGGAGCCGCCGCAGGCGCACAGGGACAGGGTCAGCGCCAGGGACAGCGCCGCGGAAAGGAGCTTTTTCAAGGTGTTGGGTTTCATGGTCATGACCTCCATTATTGGCCGTGTGGGCCGGTATTTTTCGGGTGGGCGATAGAGGGGCCGGTGCCGGCGGCCGGGTCTTGGAAGCATCAAAAAACAGCCCCCTGCCCCACATGGGACAAGAGACTGGAATGCTCCTGCGATACCACCCAAATTGACGCTTGCGCGTCCGCTCGCTTCACGCGCCATCACGCGTGCCCGATGGATAACGGGAGGGGTCCCGTCGGCATCTACTGGGGTCGCCCCGTTCAAGCCGCCCTCAAAAGTCCATTCACACGGCCGCGCCCCACCCCGATCTCACCATCCGGGGCTCTCTGAAGGTTTGCCTGCCGGCTACTCGCCTTTCTCACAGGTTTGTGCATATCCGATTGCTGTGCTCCATTATACGCACCCGTTTCCCCGTTTGTCAACCCCCAAATTTCGACATCCCGTTTCCCGGCCCCCGCTTGACGGCGGCGGCCTTTGCGGGGATAATAGAGAAAAACGGGGCGCGCCCCGGCGAGGAGGTATGGCTATGGAGCAGGCGGAAAGACGGGCCTTTTTGCTCTCGGAGCTGCTGCGGGAGGAGCCCCGCTATCGGTACACCGCCGTGCCGGAGGAGGAGCAGGAGCAGCGGAGGCTCCTGCGCTCGCTGATGAACGTGCGCCTGCCCCGCCCGGTGAGTCCGGAGTTCCTCCGGGTGCAGGACGCGTATTTGCAGGAGGTCACCCGGGAAAAGGGCGTTACCCGCCTGGAGGACCTGACGCCGGCGGAGGGGGAGCTGTACCTCTGGCAGGGGGACATCACCACCCTGGCCTGCGACGCCATCGTCAACGCCGCCAACTCCCAGATGCTGGGGTGCTTCCGCCCCCTGCACAACTGCATCGACAACTGCATCCACACCTATGCGGGGGTGCAGCTGCGGCTGCGGTGCGCGGAGCTGATGCACGCCCAGGGTCACGAGGAGCCCACGGGAAGGGCCAAGATCACCCCGGCCTACAACCTGCCCAGCCGCTTTGTCCTCCACACGGTGGGCCCCATCGTGGAGGGGCGGCTGACCCGGCGCCACCGGGACCTGCTCGCTTCCAGCTACCGCGCCTGCCTGACGCTTGCGGAGGAGAACGGCTGTGAGAGCATCGCCTTTTGCTGCATCTCCACTGGGGTCTTCGGCTTTCCCAAGAAGGAGGCGGCGAAGATCGCCGTGGAGACCGTGAAGGCCTATAAGGCGGAGAAGGAAAGTCCCATCCGGGTCATCTTCAACGTCTTCGGGGACGAGGATCTGGCCATCTACCGGCGGCTCCTCCCCTGAGATCGGCGAGACGGAAGAGAGAGGCAGGCGGGGAAGGAAGCGCGGCGAAAGGCCCACCGCAAAATACGAAAACGCCGGCCAGGGAGGCGGCAGACCATGAGAGAACTCCAATGCAAGCGCATCTACGACGCGCCGTCGCCGTCGGACGGCTTCCGGGTCCTGGTGGACCGGCTCTGGCCCCGGGGCGTCCGCAGGGAGGTCGCGGCCCTGGACCTCTGGGCCAAGGAGCTGGCGCCGTCCGCGGAGCTTCGCAGGTGGTTCGGCCATGCGCCGGAGCGCTTTGAAGCCTTTTCGGCCCTGTACACCGCCCAGCTGGACGCAAACCCCGCCGCGGCGGAGCTTCTGCGCATCATCCGGGAGGAAGGGGAGCGGCGCCGTGTCACGCTGCTCTACGCTGCGCGGGACGCCGCGTGCAACCACGCGGTGGTGCTGAAGGCGTGGATAGAACGCCGCCTCGCATAAAAAACCGGGCCGCCCCACATGGGGCGGCCCGATTCGACCATAGGATGTCTTTTGTGGGGCGGTCAGCGCAGAGCCTCCAGCGCGTCGCCGATGTCGCCGTCGATGCAGATGGAGCGCTCGCGCAGCTCCCGGGGGCAGTCCGCCTGGCCGTAGTTCAGGCAGGCGTAGGTGGCCCGGGGATTTTGGGCCGTGCCCCGCCAGAAGGGGTACTTGATGATGCCGGGGGTGTTGTAGCCCACGCCCAGCTCCCAGTACAGGATGCGCAGATCCTCATGGCGGCGGAGGAAGTCCGTGTACCGCCCTGCTGCGGTGTGCCATCCCTCGTCCTCCACAAAGGTGCCATCCGCCCGCAGGTTCATGCTCATGGGCCTGCCGCACCGGGGACAGCGGGGCACCAGCTCCGTCGGCACCGCCATTTTGGGCGTCACGCCGTCCGGAAGTGTCAGCTCCCCGTCCGGCGCGATGACGTAGCCCTGGGCGGTCACCATGGCGCGGACGGCCTCGGCATTATCGTAGGTGGCGTCGTGGCAGGGCTCGCTGCACTGCCACAGCCCGTAGTCCCCCTGGGTATAGAAGAGGCGGCGCTTGTCGAAGCCGGCCTTTTGGAAGCAGTGGTCCACGTTGGTGGTCAGCACGAACCAGTCCTTCCCCCGGACCAGGGAGAGGAGGCGGGCGTACACGGGCTTGGGCGGGTCCAGGTACCGGTTGATATAGATGTGGCGGCTCCAATAGGCCCAGCGCTCCTCCGCTGTGGGGAAGGGGTAAAAGCCGCCGCTGTACATATCCTGAAAGCCGTACCGGGCGGCAAAGTCCCCGAAATAGCGCTGGAACCGCTCCCCGGTGTAGACGAAGCCGGCGGAGGTGGAAAGGCCCGCACCGGCGCCGATGAGCACGGCGTCCGCCTCGTCCAGGGCCCGGCGAAGGCGGGAGATGGCCTCACCGGCGGGGGTGGAGGGTTTGGAAAAGAGCATGGCGATCACCTCATGTATAAACTGTACCCAGCATACCACGGCCGGGCCCCGCTGGCAATACGGTACTTTTCCGTGCTCATCCCGCTCCCCACGGGTGCAGCTGGGGCGGTTTTCGCAAAAATGCACAAAAAGTATTACCTCTCCCGCCGGAAAGTCTACCGCCGGAGGGCCGCCGGGCCGTTGACTGGACCGGGAAATCCCGTATAATGATAAAGGAAGTGCTGAAAGAAGACGAGAAAGATCAATTGCGGGAGGTATCTATGGAAAAAGGCTACCTGGTGCTGCAGGACGGCCGGGTGTTCGAGGGGCTGCGCTTCGGCGCGGCGGCGGACACGGTGGGCGAGCTGGTGTTCACCACCGGCATGTGCGGCTACATCGAGACCCTGACGGACCCCAGCTACGCGGGGCAGATCGTTTTGCAGACCTATCCCCTCATCGGGAACTACGGCGTCATCCGCCAGGATTTCGAGGGCGCGTGCTGCGTGAAGGGATACGTGGTGCGGGAGTGGTGCGAAAGCCCCTCCAACTTCCGCACGGACTGCGACCTGGATACCTTTTTGAAGGAACAGAACGTGCCGGGGCTCTATGGGGTGGACACCCGGGAGCTGACCCGCATCATCCGGGAGCACGGCGTCATGAACGCCGCCATCTGCGCCTCCGTGCCGGAGGACCTTTCTGTGGTGGAGACCTATGCCGTCACCGGCGTTGTGGAGGCGGTCACCTGCCGGGAGGCCCGGCTCTACCCGGCGGCGGGGGAGCGGCGGTTCTCCGTCGCCCTGGTGGATTACGGCGCCAAGCGCAACATCGTCCGGGAGCTCCAGAGACGGGGATGCGACGTGACGGTGCTGCCCGCCGCCACGGAGGCGGAGACCATCCTCTCCGGCGGGTACGACGGGGTGATGCTCTCCAACGGCCCCGGGGACCCGGCGGAAAACACGGAGGCCATCGCCCAGATCCGCCGGCTTCTGGGGCATTTGCCTCTCTTTGGCATCTGCCTGGGCCACCAGCTGACGGCCCTGGCCGCCGGGGGCCGGACCTATAAGCTCAAATACGGCCACCGGGGCGTGAATCAGCCGGTGCGGGACCTGGGCAGCGGCCGGACCTACATCACCAGCCAAAACCACGGCTACGCCGTGGACTCCGACTCCCTGCAAGCGGGGCGCCTCTCCTTCGTCAACGCCAACGACGATACCTGCGAGGGCATCGACTATCCCGAGAGCCGGGCCTTTACCGTGCAGTTCCACCCGGAGGCCTGCACCGGCCCCAAGGACACGGCCTTCCTCTTCGACCGGTTTGTGGACATGATGAAAGGCGGTGAGCGGTAATGCCGTTGGATAAGAGCATCCGGAAGGTCCTGGTCATCGGCTCCGGCCCCATCGTCATCGGCCAGGCGGCGGAGTTCGACTATGCCGGCGCCCAGGCCTGTCGGGTCCTGAAGGACGCGGGGGTGCAGGTGGTGCTGTGCAACTCCAACCCCGCCACCATCATGACGGACCAGGCCATGGCCGACGCCATCTACTTGGAGCCGCTGACGGTGGAGACCGTCAAGCGCATCATTTTGAAGGAAAAGCCCGACAGCATCCTGGCCTCCCTGGGGGGCCAGACGGGGCTGACCCTTGCCATGCAGCTGGACCGGGAGGGCTTTTTGCGCGCCCAGGGCGTGCGCCTTCTGGGCACGGACGCCAAGGCCATCACCCGGGCGGAGGACCGGGAGCTTTTCAAGGAGGCCATGGCCGAGATCGGCCAGCCGGTCATCGCCTCGGACATCGCCGAAACGGTGGAGGGGGCCCTGGCCGTGGCGGAGCGCATCGGCTACCCCGTCATCGTGCGGCCCGCCTTTACCTTGGGCGGCGCCGGCGGCGGCGCGGCCAAAACCCCCGCGGAGCTGCGCCTCATCGCCCAAACGGGGCTGGACGCCTCGCCCATCACCCAGGTCCTCATCGAAAAAGCCATCTTCGGGTGGAAGGAGATCGAGTTTGAGACCATGCGGGACGCCATCGGCAATGTGATCGCCGTGTGCTCCATGGAGAACCTGGACCCGGTGGGCGTCCACACGGGGGACTCCATCGTGGTGGCCCCCACCCAGACCCTGTCGGACCGGGAGTTCCAGATGCTCCGTTCCGCGTCGCTGGACATCATCACCCACCTGGGCATCGTGGGCGGGTGCAACTGCCAGCTGGCCCTGAATCCGGACAGCTTTGAGTACGCCGTCATCGAGGTGAATCCCCGGGTGTCCCGGTCCTCGGCCCTGGCCAGCAAGGCCACCGGCTACCCCATCGCCAAGATCACCGCCAAGATCGCCCTGGGCTACACCCTGGATGAGATCAAAAACGACATCACCGGCAAGACCTGCGCCTGCTTTGAGCCGACGCTGGACTACGTGGTGGTGAAGATGCCCAAGTGGCCCTTCGACAAGTTTGCGGACGCCTCCCGCACCCTGGGCACCCAGATGAAGGCCACCGGCGAGGTCATGGCCATCGCCCCCAGCTTCGAGATGGCGCTGATGAAGGCCGTCCGGGGGGCGGAGATCGGCCAGGACACCCTGAACCGCAAGCGGGACGATGCCGACGACGCCCCCATCTGGGAGCGGCTGCGCCGGGTGGACGACCACCGGCTCTTCACCGTGTTCGAGGCGCTGAAGGGCGGCGTCTCCATCGACGAGATCTTCGCCGTGACCCGTATCGACCGGTGGTTTTTGGGCAAGCTGCGGAAGCTGGCGGACTTTGAGCTCCGCCTGGAGCGGGAGGGACTCACGCCTGACGCCTATGCCCAGGGCAAGCGCCTGGGCTATCCGGACGGGGCCCTGCTCCGCCTCTCCGGCGCGGCGGAGCTCCCCTGCCCGGGGCAGCAGGCGGTCTATAAAATGGTGGATACCTGCGGCGCGGAGTTCGACGCCGAGACCCCCTACTTCTACTCCTCCTATGACCGTTTCTGCGAGTCCCGTGCCTTCCCTCGGTCGGGCAAGCCCGTTATCATGGTGCTGGGCTCCGGCCCCATCCGCATCGGCCAGGGCATCGAGTTCGACTATTCCTCCGTCCACTGCGTGTGGACCCTCAAGGACCTGGGCTATGAGGTGGTCATCGTCAACAACAACCCAGAGACCGTCTCCACGGACTATGATACCGCCGACCGGCTGTACTTCGAGCCGCTGTACGGCGAGGACGTGATGAACATCATCGCCGTGGAGGAGCCCATCGGCGTGGTGGTGGCCTTCGGCGGCCAGACGGCCATCAAGCTCACCAAGTACCTGGACGACCGGGGCATCCGCATCATGGGCACCAGCGCCGAGTCCATCGACATGGCGGAGGACCGGGAGCGGTTCGACGCCCTGCTGGAGCGCTTTTCTATCAAGCGGCCCCAGGGCCGGGCTGTCACCGGCATGGACTCCGCCCTCGCCGCCGCCCACGACTTGGGCTACCCTGTGCTGCTGCGGCCCAGCTATGTCATCGGCGGGCAGAACATGGTCATCGCCCACAACGATGAGGACGTGCGCACCTATATGGAGGTGATCCTCTCCGGGAAGATCGAAAATCCCGTGCTGGTGGACCAGTACCTCATGGGCAAGGAGCTGGAGGTGGACGTCATCTCCGATGGGAAGGACGTGCTGATCCCCGGCGTCATGCAGCACATCGAGCGCACCGGCGTCCACAGCGGCGACTCCATTGCCGTCTACCCCCCCTTCTCCATCGGGGACCGGATGCTCAAGACCATTGTGGACTGCTCGGAGAAGCTGGCGCTGTCCCTGGGCACCCGGGGCCTCATCAACATCCAGTACCTCATCTACGGCGGGGAACTGTACGTCATCGAGGTGAACCCCCGGGCCTCCCGGACCGTGCCCTATATCTCCAAGGTGACGGGCGTTCCCATGGTGGACCTTGCCACCCGGGTCATGGTGGGCCACCCCCTGGCCTCCCTGGGCTTTGGCACCGGGCTTTACCGCCAGCCGCCCTATGTCGCCGTGAAGGTGCCGGTCTTCTCCTTTGAAAAGATCACCGACGCCAACGCCGCCCTGTCCCCGGAGATGAAGTCTACCGGCGAGGTACTGGGCCTGGGCAAGAACATGCAGGAGGCGCTGTTCAAGGGCCTGGTCTCCGCCGGCTACCGGGTGGAAAAGGGCACCCACGGCGGGGTGCTCATCTCCGTGAACCGCCGGGACCAGCCGGAGATCGTGGACATTGCCGGCAAGCTCTCCGAGATGGGCTTCCGCCTCTACGCAACGGACGGCACCGCCCGGGAGATCGCCCGCCTCGGCACCGACGTGGAGGTGGTGGGGAAGCTGGGCAAGGACAACCACGTCTTCGAGCTGCTGGAGGCCGGAAAGATCGACTACGTGATCCTCACCGGGTCCACGGAGCCGGAGTACATCCGGGACTTCATCCGCCTCAACCGCCGCTGTGTCCAGCTGGGCATCCCGTGCCTGACGAGCCTCGATACCGCCAACGCCCTGACGGGCATCCTGGCCTCCCGCTACACCCAGCAGAACACGGAGCTCATCGACATCTGCGCCCTGCGCTCCAAGCGCCAGACTCTGCGCTTTGCCAAGATGCAGACCTGCGGCAACGACTACATCTTCCTGGAGAACTTCCGGGAGGAGATCACCTGCCCGGAGTCTTTGTGCGTCACCCTCTGCCACCGGCATTACGGCATCGGGGCGGACGGCATCGTGCTTATGGAGTCCTCCCGGACGGCGGACGCCAAAATGCGCATGTTCAACGCCGACGGAAGCGAGGGGGCCATGGCGGGCAACGCCCTGCGGTGCATGGCCAAGTACCTCTACGACAACGGCTTTGCCCGGGGGGACATCGTCTCCATCGAGACGGTCAGCGGCGTCAAGCACGTGCAGATCTACACCACCAACGGCGCCGTCACCTCCGCCTGCGTGGACATGGGCCGGGCGACGCTGAACACGGCGGCCTTCCGCTTTACCATTCCGGAGAAAACGGTGGTGGACTATCCGGTGCGCATCGGCGGCCGGCCCTACGAGATCACCTGCGTGGACGTGGGCAACCCCCACTGCGTGGTGTTCTGCGACCGGGTGGACGGGGTGGACGTGGCCCAGGTGGGCCCCCTCTTCGAGCACGCGCCCTACTTCCCGGAGCGGATCAACACGGAGTTCATCCGGGTGGTGAACCAGCGCACCATCAAGATGCGGGTGTGGGAGCGGGGCAGCGGCGAGACCATGGCCTGCGGCACCGGCGCCTGCGCCGCGGCGGCCGCCGCCATCGCCAAGGGCCTTTGCGCCAAGGGCACGGACATCACCGTCCGGGTCCGGGGCGGGGACCTGATCGTAAACGTCACCGACGAGCGCGTCACCCTGACCGGGGACGCAAAGCTGGTCTATACCGGCGAGATCGAATACGGAAAAGACCCAAAACCACCTGAAAAGCCCCGCCTGCGCGTCACGCGCAGGCGGGGCTTCTTGCTGGGAAGGGAGGCCGCCGGCTCAGCCGCCGGGCATGGTCGGGGGCCGCGCCTCAGGACGCCTCCTCCGGGGCGCTGTGGGCCAGACGCCAGCGAAGGCCGGAGTAGCGCCGCTGCTGGCGGTCGTTGGCCGCCATGGCGCGGATGGCCGCGTCGTCCCCCACCGCGATCAAAAGCTCCCGGGCCCGGGTCAGGGCGGTGTACAGCACTCCCCGGACCATCAGGCTCTGGGCGCAGGGCTGGACGCACAGCACCGCGCAGCGGTACTCGCTGCCCTGGGATTTATGTACGGTGACGGCGTAGGCAAGGTCGATCTCGTGGAGCATGTCCGCGCTGTAGGCGGCGGTGCGGCCGTCAAAGTCCAGCTCCAGCCACTCTCCGCCGGGGTCGATCTGCAAAATGGTGCCCACGTCGCCGTTGAAGATGCCGCCGCCCACGGTGCCGTCCGCCCGGGTCCAGGTCACGTCGTAATCGTTGCGGTTCTGCATGATCCGGTCCCCCTCCCGGAAGAGCCGGTCCCCCCAGAGGAGCTCCCGCTTCCCCGGGGCTTTGGGATTCAGGGTGGACTGGAGCAGCCGGTTCAGGGCGGCAGTGCCGCAGGGGCCCTTGCGGGTGGGAGTGAGGACCTGGATCTGGTCCGCGGGGATGCCCATTTTCTCCGGCAGGCGGAAGCGGCACAGCTCCGCCACGGTCTCCGCCGCCCGGGCGGGGTCCCGGCGGCAGAGGAAGAAGAAGTCCCCCTGGTCGTTGGTGAGCTTGGGGGGCTGACCCAGGTTCACGGCGTGGGCGTTGCGGATGATGGCGGACTTTTCCGCCTGGCGGAACACCTGGCGCAAAAAGACCGTCTCCACACGGCCGCTGCGGATGAGGTCGGAAAACACGTTCCCCGCCCCCACGGAGGGCAGCTGGTCCGCGTCCCCCACCAGTACCAGCCGGGTGCCGGGCCGCAGGGCGCGCAGCAGGGCGGAGAAGAGGGGCAGGTCCACCATGCTCATCTCGTCCACGATGACGGCGTCCGCCTCCAGCGGTTCCTTTTCCGACTTGGCAAAGGTCACCTGCCGGGCGTTTTCATTCCAGCTCATGCCCAGGAGCCGGTGGACGGTCTGGGCCTCCCGGCCCGTCACCTCACCCAATCGCTGGGCCGCCCGGCCCGTGGGGGCCGAGAGCACGATGTCCAGCCCCATCCGCTCGAAGAGGGCCACGATGCCCCGCACGGTGGTGGTCTTGCCGGTGCCGGGGCCGCCGGTGAGGATCAGCACCCCCCGGCTGGCTGCCAGATGCACTGCCTGGCGCTGGTGGGGGGCATAGGTCACCCCTTGCAGGCGCTGGATCTCGTCAATGGCCCGGTCCGCCTGGCGGCTGCGGTCGCTGTCCGCCGCCAGAAGGGCGTTGAGCCGGGCGCAGGCGGTGGTCTCCGCCTCCCACAGGCGCCGCAGGTAGCAGGCCTGGACCCCCGCCGTCTGCTCCTGCACCACGGATCGCCGGTCGATGAGATCGTCCAGCGCCGCCTCCAGAGGGTCCGCGTCGCAGGAGAGGAGGCGGGCGGTGGCCTCCACCAGCTTGGCCCGGGGCAAAAACACGTGGCCGTTTTGCTCGTTGTGGGTCAGCTCGAAGGTGATCGCCGCCTGGAGCCGCTCGTCGCAGTCGGCGGCAAAGCCCATGCTCATGGCGATCTCGTCGGTCACGGAGAAGTCTACCCCGCAGCTGTCCACGGAGAGGAGGTAGGGGTTTTTGCGCACCATCTCCAGCGCCGCGTCGCCGTACTGCTCCCGCAGCTGCATGGCCAGGATGGGCGGCAGCTGGTACTGGGACAAAAACGCCATCAGCCGCCGCAGCCCCATGGCGGAGCGGAAGGACTGGGCGATCTCCCGGGCCTTCTGGGCGGTGATGCCCTTCAGAGCTTTCAGCTCCTCCGGCGACTGCTCCAGCACCTCCAGCGTCCGGGGGCCGAACCGGTCCACGATCCGCCGGGCGGTGGCGGGGCCCACGCCCTTGCACACCCCGGAGGAGAGGAAGCTGCAGATCTCCTCCTCGTCCTGGGGGAGCAGCCGCTCCACCTCCCGCACGGAGAGCTGCTCCCCGTGCTGGGGGTGGGTCTCCCACACGCCGGAGGCCGTCAGGTGCTCGCCCGGCGCGGGGCTGGGGATGCACCCCACCACGGTGAGCAGCTCCCCCTCCTCCGTCAGCAGGCGGAGCACCGCATAGCCGTTTTCGGCGTTTTGAAAAATGACGCTGTGTATCGTCCCCTCCAGGGTGACCCACTCTTCCATCGTTCTGCTTCCTCTTTCTCTTCCTGCATGGCGCCGCCGCCTGAACAGGCGGCGGGTGCAGTCGTTATCCTTCCCTGCCGGCGAAGAGAGCGCCGCCGGGCACTACCTCCGCGTGCTCCGTCCGCTCCGCCAGGTACCGGGCCAGGGCCCGGGCCTCCTCGCTGAGGCCGCAGTCCGCCAGCACGATCTTCGCGCCGGGGAGCTGGTGCTGAAAGCGGCGCAGCTCCCGCACGTCGTGCTCCATGGCCGCCGCGTCCCCCTGGACCGGGAGCACCAGCAGCAGCCCCGGGATCAGCGGCCGCCCGGCATGGAGCAGCGCGCTGGCCGCCAGCCATACCACCGTGGTCATGCCCACGGCGGAGAAGAAGGCCAGGACCCCGTCCTGAAATGCTGTCATATCCATCACCTCGCCCCAGTGTATGCGCCGGGGCGCCGGGGCGTCAATCCTCCCGGGTGATGCCCAGCTCCGAGAGGATGGCCTCCTCCCGCGCCCGCATCTGCCGCTTCTGGGGCCCCTCGTCCAGATGGTCGTACCCCAGCAGGTGGAGCACCGAGTGGACCGCCAGATACGCAAGCTCCCGCCGCAGGGGATGGCCGTACTCCCGGGCCTGCTCCGCCGCCCGCTCCAGGGAGATGGCCATGTCCCCCAGGGGGACCGTCCCGGTCTCGGGGTCCGCGTCCTCCGGCCCCGGCACCTCCCCGGGGGAGAGGGCGAACATGGGAAAGCTCAGCACGTCCGTGGGGGCGTCCACGTCCCGCATCTCCCGGTTGATGGCCCGGATGCCCTCGTTGTCCGTGAGGAGGACGCTGATCTCGCAGGGCTCCTCCACCCCCTCGCACCACAGGGCGGTGGAGATGACCTGCCGCAAAAGGGCCTCGATCCCGGCGGTATCCTCCTCCGTCTCGGAGGAGAAGAGGATGTGGTGCGGCCCGCTGACGGGCTCCGGCAGGACCCAGGGCAGCGTCAGCCAGCACTGTAAGTCAAAATTCGGCTCCGGGAAGTCCGCGGGGAGGGGATAGCTGTCCCGCTCCGCGAAGACCAGCATCCCCCCGGGCTCCTTCGCCGATCGGAGGAGGCGGCCCGCCAGGCGATAGTTCATCTGGTAGAAGATCCCCTCCTGCCGCGCCTCGTACTGGCAGACGTAGGTGGCCTTTTCCGGGGGAATGGACAGCGCGTCCAGCACCTCCAAAAGCGCCGGCGGCAGCCGCCGCGTCCGGGCCAGGGCCAGGAAGTTCCGGCAGTGGCCGCAGTCGCAGTCCCACACCGGCGCCGCCTCGTACCACGCCCGGGTGGCCGCCTCGTCGATCTCCGCCGCGCAGCCGAACCGTTCCAGGGTCATCATGCTTCTCCCTCCTTTGCGAGTTTTTCCAGGGTGTCGCCGCTCAGGCGGTACACCGTCCAGTCCTCCATAGCGGCGGCGCGAAAGGAACAGGTGCTCATCGCCGGCCCCTCCCCCTGGCGCCCTCATAGGCCTCGTAGGCCTGGACGATGCGCTGGACCATCACGTGGCGAACCACGTCCGCGTCGGTCAGCGTGCAGATGCCGATGCCCTCCACGCCCCGGAGGACCCGCATGGCCTCCTTCAGGCCGGAGGGCTTGCCGTCCGGCAGGTCGATCTGGGTGGTGTCGCCGGTGATGACGATCTTGGACCCGAAGCCCAGCCGGGTCAAAAACATCTTCATCTGCTCCCGGCTGGTGTTCTGGGCCTCGTCCAGAATGATGAAGCTGTCGTCCAGCGTGCGGCCCCGCATGTAGGCCAGGGGCGCCACCTCGATGTTGCCCCGCTCCAGGTATTTTTGATAGGTCTCCGCCCCCAGCATGTCAAAAAGGGCGTCGTAGAGCGGGCGGAGGTAGGGGTCCACCTTGCTTTGGAGGTCGCCGGGCAAAAAGCCCAGCCGCTCCCCGGCCTCCACCGCCGGGCGGGTGAGGATGATGCGGTTGACCTGCTTGTCCCGAAAGGCCTGGACGGCGGCGGCCACGGCAAGGTAGGTCTTGCCGGTGCCCGCCGGGCCCACGCCGATGGTCACGGTGTTGTCCAGCACGGAGCGGATATACTCCTTCTGGCCGATGGTCTTGGGCTTCACCGGCCGGCCCTTGGCGGAGATGCACAAAACGTCCCCCGCCAGCTCCGCGATCTGGGCCTCCTTTCCGGCGCGGACCAGGGAGATGACATAGCGCACGTTCTGCTCGCCGATGGTCTCCCCCCGGGAGGAGAGGGTCAGCAGGGCCGAAATGGCCTTGCAGGCCAGCATGGTGTCCTCCGGCTCGCCGTTTACCCGCAGCTCCCCCTCCCGGTTGGCCACGGTGACGGAGAACTCCTGCTCCAGCAGACGGATGTTCTCATCAAAGGACCCGAAGATGTTCACGGCCTGCTCCAGCCGCTCGATGCTGATTCGCTGTTCCAAAAAACGATCACTCCCAATAGGCGCCCGGTCAGCCGGGCGCCGCTTTTGTAGATTCCAGATAGACGGGGGCAGGCGCCCCCAGCTCCTCCGTGCACTCCGCCGTGAGGGTCACCTCCAGGGTGTCTTGCCGCTGGCGGACGGTGCACAGGGCCGAGCGCACGGCGCCGTAAGGCGATACCATAGCGCGCAGCTGGCTTTGCAGGGCCGCCTCCGTCCGCCGCCGGACCTGGTCGGGCGTCTGGGCGGCGGGCACGGTCTCGTAAAACCGCACGTGCTCCCGCACCGCCGTGACCGGCAGGGGGACCCCCAGCACGGACCAGCGGCTCCTGTGGGTTATTTTATCATATTCCCGCCCCGCAATGCTACTGTTTGAGAAGAATTTTACCCGGTGGGTCCCAAAAACCAGGGAGAGGAGGGTCCGCTCCCGGCCGGTGTAGCGCTTTTCCGCCGCCGTCAAAGGCACGGAGGCGGTCAAGGCGTACCAGGTCCGGCCCTCCACCCGGCCCCGGCCCGCCGTCACCCGGGCACCCAGAGTCTCCAGATCCTCCACGCCGGAGATGAGGAGCTGCCCCTCCGTCACGGTGTCTCCGGCGCGGACGGCGGCGGTGCCGCCGGTGGCCTCCGTGCGCAGCACCAGCCCCGCCCGCCGGGCGACGATGTTGGCGGGGGTCCGGTCGTCCAGGATCTCCGGCGGCGCCACCCGCTCCACCACCTGCACCCTCGCCCGGCAGCCGGAGACGTTGACGGCGATCCACTGCAGCTCCGGCACCTCCAAAAGCACGTGGTTTCGGATGTCCTCCCCGTCCAGGGACAGGCCAAAGGTCCCCACTCCCACGCCGCAGCGCTCCAGGGCGCGGAGAATGGTCTCCCGGGGCACGGTGTCGTTTCCCGTAACGGTGAAGTCCCAGATGAAAAAGGACCCCAGAAACAGCGCGGCGGCGCCCAGGGTCAGCCCCAGCACCAGCGCCTGGCGGCGCCGCAGCCGCCGCAGGGCATAGGACGCCCCCTCCCGGCCGATGAGCTGGACCTTACCCGTAAGCTCCGCCGCCGCGCCGCGCAGGCGCTCCCAGTCCCGCCATCTCATGCGGCAGGTGAAGGCGTCGGGGGACTCCCATTGCAGGTCCCAGAACCCCAGGCCCCGGGCGCTGCACAGGTTCAATATCCGCTCCGGGAAGGGGCTCTCCACCCGGATGCGTGCCTGCCCCCGCAGGCGGTTCACCGCTTCATTCAGCATGGCCCACCCAGGTGAGGGAGGCGATCCGCCCCCCGATGCGCAGCTCCTCCGCCGTCATGGCCAGAATGGTCAGCTCCTGCCCCTCCAGCCGCAGCACCCCGGCGGGGGTGTTGGCGTCGATCCGCTCCTGGGAGTAGGAGAGGAGTCCCAGGTGGTGCTCCAGATACAGCTGGCGCTGGCCCACCATTTCCAGCCGGGGAAGGCCGGCCAGCACATCTGCCGGCAGGTCAAACAGCTCCGCCACGGCGCTGAGCGCCTCCTCTCGGCCTCTTCTCGTTCGTTCCATATGCTTCACCCCGCCGCTACTGTATGCGCCCCGGAGGCAAAACTTGCCGGGCATGGGCGGCCCTCGCCGCGCATAGGGTGGGGGAGGTGATGCGTATGAAAAACCGCCGGAGCGATGTGCTGCTGGCGCTGTGCGGGGTGCTGGTGTGGCTGCTGGCGGATGGCGAGGCCGTCCGCGCCGGGGCGGCGGAGGCCCTGGCCCTGTGTGCCCGGTCGGTGGTCCCGGCCCTCTTTCCCTTCTTCGCGGTCAGCTCTCTTCTCATCTCCATGGGGTTCGGACAGTGGGCCGGGCCGCTCTTCTCCGGGCTCATGGCGCTTTTCCGCCTGCCGGGGGCGGCGGGCAGCGCCCTGGCGCTGGGGCTGGTGGGGGGCTACCCCGTGGGGGCCCGCACGGCGGCGGACCTCTACCGCCGGGGCCTTCTGACCCGGGACGAGGCCCGGCGGCTTTTGACCTTCTGCTCCAACTCCAACCCGGTCTTTTTCCTCAGCGTCCTGGGCCGGGGGGTCTTCCACAGCGGGCGGGTGGGGGTGTGGCTGTGGCTGATCCACCTGCTGTGCGCCCTTTTGACCGGCCTGCTTCTGGGCCGCCGGGAGGGCGGGGAGGGGCGGCGGAGCCCTCGCCCCGCTCCGGCGGCGGAGGAGGCGCGTTTTTTCTCCGCCCTGGTGTCCGCCATCCGGCGGGGATCGGAGGACATGGTCCACGTGTGCGGCTTCGTGGTGTTCTTCTACGTGCTCACCCGGCCCCTCCTGGCCATTGGGGGACGGGCGGCGGCCGCGCTGGTGGGGCTGACGGAGCTCTTCTCCCTGACGCCCCTGCTCGCGCCGGACCGCTTCGGCCTGGTGTTGGCGGCGGCCGCCTCCGGCTGGGGCGGGCTCAGCGTGGCCTGCCAGACGGCGGCGGCTCTGGAGGGGAGCGGCCTTCCCGTGGGGCCCTGCCTTGGGGGAAAGGCGGTGCAGGGGGTCCTCTCCGCCCTGCTGGCGGCCGCCCTCTCCGGGTACATTCTGGGGCCGTAAGAGGCGCGACAAGGCGCCCTCCGCCATGCGGCGGAGGGCGCCTTACCAACTGAGGCCGCAAAGCGGCTGTTATTTTGCTTCCTCAAGGGCCTGGACTCTCTTTTCCAGCTGCTCGATTCGATCCTCCTGCGCGGAGAAAATGGACACGACCACCGTGATGACGAAAGCGCAGGCCGCCGTTGCGACCCAGAACCGCTTGGTGAAATCGAAGAGCATCCACCCTCCGAAAAACACAAACACATAGCACAGGATCAGGATGATCGCATACTTTTTGACGAACTTCATGTTTTGCTGACCTCACTTTCTCAGGCCGGGGCTCCCGGCCTGCGCCGTATCCGCTGCTGTCTTCCTATTCCCCGCCGGCAGGGTCCATTCCCTGGGCGGCGGCAAGCGCACTGTACCACTCCCGCATGATGGCGCTCGTCTTGACCGTGTCATCGGGGTAGGTGAGGCGGTAAAGCTGCTCGCCCCGACCGGGCCGGACCTCCCGCACCTCGTTTCCACCGTCGGCGAGGAAAAAGTCAAAGTGCACGTCCTCGCCGCCCGAGAGGATGAGCGTGATATACGCGCCGTCGGGCGCCCTGGCATCCTCCAGCAAGGTGAGTGCGCCACCGTTCATCAGCCGCTCGATATAGGGCGCGGAGTCCGCCCCATTGGCCTCCAACGCACCGAAGGCCGCCCCGCTGAGCGTGCAGCGCACGCCCTCCTGCCATCGGATGCGGGAGAGGGCCCTTTCCAAATCGCTGTTGCTGTAGAACAGGGGGTCAGGTCCGGGTTTGCCGCCAGGAAGGGCTCCCGCAGGGAATCGGTGTAGCGTAAAAGCATGGTCCACTGGGCCCATTCCTCGTCGCTCTCATACGCTTCCTGGCTTGCGCGGACGAACCGTACATCCGAAGGATGATACCATACATAATATTTGCCGTCCGGGTCCATGGCGAAGGGCTCTCTGCCGCACCAGGCGCCGCAGAGCAAGTCGTGAAACTGCCCTTCGTCCAAAACGTACAGGGAGAGCAGCGCCCCGTCGCCCCAGTCCCTGCGCCCCGCCTCCGCCGACGCCTTCTCCGAAACGGTGACCAGCGCGTCCTCCCGTGAGAGATCGACGATCAGCAGCTTCCGCAGCTCGGGGTCGATCAGCGACTCGAGGCGGGACAAGCGTTCCAGCGGCGCGGCGGGGCGGTCCGTGACAAGCTCCGTTTGTTCTTCGGGGAGGAGTTCGGGCGCCGTGTCCGCGCCTTCCGTACCGGCGGAATGAGCCGGGACAGAAGAGTGGGCACAGGCGGCAAAGGACAGCGCGGCCATCAGGGCAAGTGGGGCTGCGAAGATCCGGTTCATCTGCTTACCTCCGCTCCAAAACGGTGCCGGCTGCGGGCGGTGTTGGACACCCGCCATGCGGGAAGATCCATCTCTTGACCAAGGGGCTCTTGCGCGGCGAGCGGTCCAAGGCCGGGCGTTCCCAAGGAAAACGGGTCCCGGGGCACGGCTTTGCCCCCTGCCGCGCATCAGCCTCCGACGATGGCGGAGCCCCCTTTTGCCTCCAGCTCCTTGACCAGCTTGACGATGCGGCTGGTGCCCAGGCGGTCGGCCCCCAGGGCCAGGAAGTCTGCCCCGTCCTCCAGGGAGGCAATGCCGCCGGCGGCCTTGATCTTGACGTGGGGGCCGATGTGCTTTGCAAAGAGGGCCACGTCCTCCCGGGTGGCCCCGCCGCCGCCGAAGCCCGTGGAGGTCTTGATGTAGTCCGCGCCGGAGGCGGTGACGATCTCGCACAGGCGGATCTTCTCCGCCTCCGTCAAAAAGCAGGTCTCCACGATGACCTTCAGGAGCTTCCCTGCGCAGGATTCCTTCACCGCCCGGACCTCAGAGAGCACGTCGTCCCACCGGCCGTCCTTCACCCAGCCCAGGTCGATGACCATGTCCACCTCGTCCGCCCCGCCGCGCACGGCGTCGGCGGCCATGAAGCACTTGGCGGCGGTGGTGTCGTACCCGTTGGGAAAGCCGATGACGGTGCACACCGCCACCCGGCCCGCCGCGTAGTCCGCCGCCTGGGGGACATAGCTCGCGGGGATGCAGACGCTGGCGCAGCGGTAGCGGATGCCGTCGTCGCACACGGCGCGGATCTCCTCCCACGTGGCGGTCTGGCGCAGGAGGGTGTGGTCACAGTGGCGCAAAAGCGCTTGGATGTCCATGGTCAAGTCTCCTTTTTTGTCAGGCTGCCGGCGGCCGGGTACAAAAGCCGCAGAGCGGCGGTGGTTCCCGGGCGGCAGGGCAGACCGTGCCCGCAATGGCCCAGCCGCCGGATGGTTCTAACTTATCTAACTTATTCAAATTATACCACAGGCCGCCGGCCCTTTGCAACGCCGCCTTGCAAAGCGGGGGGAAAGGTGTTAAAATGGGGACACTTTATGGAATTTCGGAGGCAGCTTCCCATGAAAAAATATGTACTTTCCCTGCTGCTGGCGCTCTCGCTGCTGGCGGCTTCTCTGCCCGCCGCCGCTGCGCTGGAGGGGGAGGCCCAGCGCTCCGCCCAGACGCTGTATGCCCTAGGCGTGCTGCAAAGCCCCAGTCAGCGCCTCTCCGCCCCGGCGGACCGGGCCACTGCCGCGGTCC
>JAFUGI010000085.1 GCA_017469475.1 Oscillibacter sp.
CATCGAGCGGCTGGGGCGGACGCCGTAAGGCTGCAAGCGCAACCCGCCCCGGAGAGCCCATGGGCTCTCCGGGGCGGGTTGCGCTTGCAGCCTTACGGCGTCCGCCCCAGCCGCTCGATGAAGGCGAGCACCATCCGCTGGTCATCCTGCCCCAGCTGGCGCATGCCCTCCATGGCGGCCTGGAGCACCTCCGGCGTCTGGGCGGAGTCGTCGAAAAACTGCTGGGGCGTGATGCCGAAGTAGTCGCAGATGGCGAACAGCTCCCGCAGGGGCGGCAGCGCCTTGTCGGATCCTCACACGATAAATCCCCCGTCGGCGCAGAGGACCTGTCCCGTTACAAAGGAGGCCCGGTCCGAGGCGAAGTACCCCACCGCCGCGGCGATGTCCTCCGGCGTGCCCAGCCGGCCCAGGGGCGTCTGCTCCGCCAGCGCCCCCAGCGTCTCCTGCCCCAGAACCTGCACCATGTCCGTGTTGATGACGCCGGGGGCCACGCAGTTCACCCGGATGCCGGACGGCGCCAGCTCCATGGCCAGGGACCGGGTCAGGGCGATGAGGGCCCCCTTGGTGCAGGCGTAGGCCACCTCGCAGCTGGCGCCCCGCAGGCCCCAGATGGAGGAGATGTTCACGATGCAGCCCCGCTTTTCGTGGAGCATGTGGGGCAGCACCGCCCGAATGGCGTTTCGCGCCCCGCCCAGGTTCACGGACAGGTATCGGTCCCACATCTCGTCGGAGATGTCCTGAAAGAGGGCCTGCCCGGCGACGCCGGCATTGTTCACCAGCAGCTCCACCGCCCCTAGCGCTTCCTCTGCGGTCTGGACCATGGTCGCTACTGCGGCGCCGTCGGCCACGTCTGCCTGCACGGCGATGGCCCGCCCGCCTCCGGCGCGGATGCGCTCCGCCGTCTCCTCCGCCGCCTGGCGGCTGCGGATATAGTTGATGCAAACGGCCCAGCCCTGCCGGGCCAGCTCCTCGGCCACGGCCCGTCCGATCCCCCGGGACGACCCGGTCACCAGCGCGCAGCGCTCCATGGTCCCCACCTCCTGATTGGTTCTGGAGGCAGTATAGCAAAAATTTGGGAAAAGCGCAAGAAAACTGTTGACAAACCCGCCCAATTCCGGTATCTTATATATGTTCCGCTTCGGACGATTAGCTCAGCTGGCTAGAGCACCTGCTTGACGTGCAGGGGGTCACAGGTTCGAGTCCTGTATCGTCCACCAGTGAAAATCCCCGCAGCCACAAGGGTTGCGGGGGTTTTGCTTTGCTGAGCGGATCTGGAACTGGTACACGATTGGTACATGATCTCGTCAAGCGAAATCCGCAGGCGCTTGCGGATTTAAAGACACCAGGCCCCGGAGATCTCCGGGGCCTGGTGTTATTTGATCTGCTTTCCCGCCCGCATCGCCATCACGGCGGCTTGGCCCGCGGGGACTGCTGCTTTGCAGCGGAGACGCCCGGAAAGGCCGCATGTCCGAAACGTGAACGTTTTCGAAATTCGAACTTCAAGGTGGGGAAGTCAAGCGGAATTGAATCGTTTATCTCTATCAATAATGGGAGCAGATGGCGAAATATACAAAATCTTAACGGATATTTGGCAAAATTATTTTACGCAAACGCTTGCTTTTGAAAAAGCGTAGGAGTATACTATGAAAACCAAATTTGAAAAGAAGAAGGAACGCGCTCATGCTGACAACTCTGCTATCCGTCTCCGTCGCCATTCTGGCGGGCCTGCTGATGACCCGCGTCGTCCACCCGCTGAAGCTGCCCGACGTCACCGCCTATCTGGTGGCCGGCGTGCTCATCGGGCCCTACTGCCTGGGCCGCCTCCACATTTACGGCCTGGGCTTCCCGGACGGGGACGCCGTGGGCGGCCTGGCGCTGATCTCGGAGGTGGCGCTGGGCTTCATCGCCTTTTCCATCGGCAACGAGTTCCGGCTGGAGGACCTGAAGTCCACCGGCCATCAGGCGGTCATCATCGGCATCTTCCAGGCCATGACGGCGGCGCTGCTGGTGGACATCGCCCTGCTGGCGGTGCATCTGATCCTGCCGGAGAAGCTGTCCGTGGCCCAGGCCCTGACCCTGGGCGCCATCGCCACGGCCACCGCCCCCGCCGCCACGCTGATGGTGGTGCGCCAGTACAAGGCCGAGGGCCCGCTGGTGGATCTGCTGCTGCCCATCGTGGCGCTGGACGACGCGGTGGGCCTGGTGGTTTTCGCCGTGTCCTTCGGCGTTGCAAAAACGCTGGTCAGCGGCACGGTGGACCTGATGTCCATTCTGGTCGCCCCGCTGGTGGAGATCGTGGGCTCGTTGCTTCTGGGCACGGTGATGGGCTGGGTCCTGACCCAGCTGGAGAAGATGTTCCGCTCCAACAGCAACCGCCTGACCATGACCATCGCCATGGTGCTGCTGACGGTGTCGCTGACCATGCTGGACTTCCAGGTGGGACCGGTGAAGGTGGGCTTTTCCTCCCTTCTCACCTGCATGATGCTGGGCACGGTCTTCTGCAACCTGAGCCCCGTGGCGGCCAAGATGATGAAGAAGACCGACAAGTGGACGGCACCCATCTTCGCACTGTTCTTCGTCATCAGCGGCGCGGAGCTGGAGCTGGACGTGTTCGCGGACATTGCCATCGTGTGCATCGGCATCGTGTATATGGTCTTCCGCTCTCTGGGCAAGTACTTTGGCGCCCGCTCCAGCGCCCGGTGGACCCGCTGCGCCCCCCAGATCTGCAAGTATCTGGGCATCACCCTCCTGCCCCAGGCCGGTGTGGCCCTGGGCATGTGCACCACCGCCATGCAGCTGGGGGAGCAGGGAACGCTGATCCGAAACATCACGCTGTTCGCCGTGCTGATCTACGAGCTGGTGGGGCCCCTTCTGACCCGGTGGGCCCTGACCCAGGCCGGAGACATCCGCTCCCCGGAGGAGGGGGACGCTCCTTCCCCGGTGTGAGACATCGTAAAAACCGAGGACAAACCGCGCTCGAGTCTTTACATCGGGCGCGGTTTGTGGTTTCATAGGAGGGAGGAGGCGATCACGGTGCGGCGAGAGCTGGAATACTTTACCATCGGCGATCTGTATGGCGGGCGGCAGGACTATCTGGACGACTGGGTCATGCGGATCGGCGGCTGCGCGGCGGTGACTGCCTGCGACGCGTGCATTTACTTTGCCCGTCAGGGACGGCGGAAGCTGTATCCCTTCGACCCGTGGGAGCTGACGTGGGCGGACTATCTGCGCTTTTCCCGGCAGATGAAGCCCTACCTCCACCCTCGGATGCAGGGCATCGACCGGCTGGAGCTCTATCAGGAGGGGCTGGGGGCCTACCTGCGGGACGTGGGGGAGCGGGGCCTCGGCATGGAGGGCCTGCCTGGCAGCCGGCCCTATGCCCAGGCGGAGGCGGCCGTCCGCGCCCAGATCGACGGGGGCTTTCCCATTCCCACCCTGGTGCTGCGGCACAAGTCCCCCAATTTGCAGGACTATGTGTGGCACTGGTTCCTCCTCACCGGGTACGAGACCTTTGGGGATGTGACCATGGTAAAGGCCGTGACCTACGGCGCCTGGCGCTGGCTGGACCTGAGTGAGCTGTGGGATACCGGCTGGGAAAAGCGGGGCGGACTGATCCTC
>JAFUGI010000086.1 GCA_017469475.1 Oscillibacter sp.
ACGCGTCCCTTCGACGGGCTGAACCTTTTCCCCATCCTTTACGATCTTAATATCAAACAGGCGGATATAGCTTGCGCTGCCCGCGTTCATCCCCAGAACGTTCTCGGTATCGGTTATATATTCGTCGTAATCCCTGCCATATGCCGAGCTTCCCTCTGTCACCTCCGAAACTTCCAGTTCAGCGTCTTCCGGGATACCTGTATTTTCATCGTAAGTTACCGTGATCTCATAGGCTTCTCCATCCGCGGAAAGCACATTCCTGCGAATCTGCGCGTCCGTCACGCGCACCAAAACCTCACGTCCGTCTGAGAACGTGATAGTCAAGGTTTCTTCGGTGTCAAATGCCGTAAGGCTCTTGAGCAGCCAATCGCCCTCCGCCTCACTGTACGTCGTCTCCAGCAGGGCAGGGTCGCTGAACACGCAGGCTGCTACATCAATGGCCTTGCCCTCGATCCCCAGCACTTTCAGCAGCTCGGAAAGGCGAAGCTCGCTCTCGCCCTCAAGGATATATGTGAGCTCACCATAGTGAAAGTCCACCGTATAGCGCAGCACAAAGGGGCTGAACGAATCCGTAACAAAGCGGAAGCCTGTTACAGTCTCGGTGCCGTCTTCATTCGAGGTGCTCTCGTATTCCGCCTCCAGCGCCTCCACACCGTCAGCGCCGAGGTGGAAGAGCGCGAAGTCACGCCCGGAAACCGCCTCCGGCAAGGCCACGCTGACGCGGAAACCGCCCTCAAAGGCCGTCTCCTCCACGTTAGTCAGACCGATCTCAAACACTTCATACCGAATCTCGGAGACCGTACCGGTCTCGACCGCCGCGGGCGCGGCAGCCTGCGTGCGCATGGCCTTCATCCGGCCGGGCAGAACGGGCGACGTCAAAAATGCCTCCACCTCATTCCACGCGCTCTCGGCCTTCTCTCCGTTCAGCGCATAGGCGTAGACCTTGACATCCTCCGGCAAGGGGGAGCCGTCAGCCGCCGTGATCGACGCGAGAGCAGGCTCCTCAGCCTCGGCTTGACCCGGCTTTTCGCCGCTCTTCACCCGCGCAAAGCAACCAGGGCCGTGGATATGCTCCTCCAGCTGCAGAAGGCCGCAGATCAGCGCGCCCGCCTCGTCATAGCATTCGGGCGTGTGGGTGTGCAGCTCCTGCTGGCCGCAGGCCAGCGCTGTCACGGTCTCATAGCAACTCTCGTCGTGGTGGTGTTCTTCACCCTCCTCAAGGCCGCAGACCAGGCCCTCGACCCATTCGTAGCAATCATCGGTGTGCGCATGGCCTTCCGTTTCCTTCAAGCCGCAGGTCAGTTCCTCGATCCACTCGTAGCAATCGTCAGTGTGCTGGTGCTCCTCGTCCTCTTCCAAGCCGCAGGTCAAATCTCCGCGTACAAGGCTGTAGCAGCTTTCATCGTGCGTGTGGCCGTCCGCCGCCTCCAAGCCGCAGATCAAATCTCCGCGTACAAGGCCATAGCAGTCCTCGTCATGCACATGGCCGTCGGACTCTTCCAGTGTGCAGACCAGCACCTCTTCCGTGCGCCAGCAGCTCTCGTCGTGTACATGAGCCGGGATCTCGGGCAGCTCACAGACGAGCGTTCCCTCCGCATCATAGCAGTCCTCATTATGTACATGCACCACGTAACCAGCGTAGCCCTCTCCCGTCTGGACATGGTAGTGGCATTCCAGCACCATGTTCTTCTTGCTCAGCGCCTCGCCTTTCCGTGTAAGAATAGCCGTGGTCTGCAGGAAGGAAACAAGTGCCAACACAAAGAGGATAGCGGCCATATATTTGCGCTTTTTCTGTTCGTGAAGCAACCGAGATAATACCGAATTTTTCAGGAATTCTTCCATGGCGTTTGCCTCCTTTCCCGGTTTCAGCCTACAAACAGCAAGGTGTATTTAGAACCGTCAATAAAGCTGGACCACAGCCTAACGGCAGAACACATCTTCTTATTTCCGATCGAGTGCACGGGTATAGTATCGAATGTCATGTTTTGGCTCCTGTTGATCAAATTGAGCGCTGATGCGAGCTTGAATGGCGGCACAGCACTCCTGTGTTGTATTCGTTAGAAGGACAAGATACTGAAGCTTCCCGCATCGACAAACGATGTCCGTTTTCCGCAGGGACATACAGATCGCCCGCTCAAAACGCGCAGCAAGCGCTTCCTGGAGGGCGCTCTCTTCATGGGCGATCCCATCTGCTTCCTCCAGCGTGCAAAGCATCAGCAAATTGCCTTGCCCGCTGCGCTCTGTGAGCCGTGCCAGCACGAGGAAGATGCTTTCAAAAACGGCATAGCCGCACAAGTATGCGCCATTCTCCGGCTCATGCTTCCCGGTCAGATGTTCCTGAACAGCGTCCAGCATCTTCTGGCCGGGACAGTTGAACGTGGTAATGCTTTCCCGGAGCTCGACCATCCGCTCATCCGGCCGTACCCCTAACTCCTCAAAGTATTGCCGTTCCGCCTCGCAGTATAGGTTGTCGGCTTCCGTATAGCGCCCAAGGCCGACCAAGGCCTCCAGCGCAATACGCTCCCAGTTGGAAAACGGCTGTACTCTGGCGGCATTCCTTCCAAGCGCCAGCAGCTGCTCGTACCGTTTCGCCTTCAGTAACATTGCCGCCGCCCGGTTGACGCAGTCGCTGAACATATCGCGGTAGCGCCTTGCCTCTTGGGCGGCCCACAGGCTTCCCGCGTGCAGGGGAAGAAAATCTCCTCCGTACAGCTCGCAGGCGTTGAGATACCCATTCAGCTTTTCCTCCAGCGTGGGGCCGGCATTTGCCTTTTGATACGCAGCCTCAAAGTCAGCCGCATCTTCAATCACGGGGATTTCCGGCGCCCAATAAAAACGCCCGCCCCTTTTCACGATGTAGTCGCAGCTCGGAAGTCCCATATCCTTCAGCCGCTTTTTGAGGTTGTAGAACAATACACGCATCGAGTGCGTAACATCCTTGATCTCTCGGTCATGGAACAATTCGTCTATCAAAAGCGCCCGATCCGCGCCGTTTTCCCGCGTGTGCAGGAGTATTTGCAGAAGGTGGATGAATTGTGAGTCGCCGCCGTTTATCAGATGGACGCCATTCCAGCGCACAGAAAACGCGCCGAAGAATCGCACATACAGCACGTTGTTCTTCTCCTGCATATATTCACCGCCTCTCAAAAAACAGATGATCCTATCTGCTTGTCTGCATCTGCGCAGATTGGTATTGAATTATTATACAATTCAACATGCTCAAAAACATCACGGCGCGGATTTGCCGCGACCTTTTTCAGCCTGCCGCTTTCATACCATGCTTATTATAGATCCTGACGCGCTCAGGACCGTCCCTCTGACCGGCACAAAAGTGACGAGGGCGCGGGTCATAGCCCGCGCCCTCGTCACTTTTATGCGCAACAATTCATTTATGGGTGATATTCAAACCACAGCTTTCCCGACGTCATTTCGGCCCAGGTGTATTGTGTCATGTATTCTCCGTGATACGCGTTGAGCGCGTCGGAGCCGCCGCTGAGCATCTGGTAGTAATCACAGTCGATCTGTTCTGCGCGGATGGACAGCACGCCGCTTCTTCGTATCAGCAGATCCTCCATCCCGATTTTTTTCAGGGTCGCCCGCAGGTCGCTGACAAGATTGCGGATCTGGTGCTTTGCCTTTCCGAGATCGCAGCCCTCCCAAAGGGCAGCGGCGATCTCCTCCGCCGTACAGGTCAAACCCTTTCGATCCACCAGAAATGCCAGCAGCTCCTTCGTTTTGCGCCGTTGAAACAGAAGCGGTTCCCCTTGCCAAAACACATCAAAAAAGCCGAAGCATTGGACATACAGGTTCCGAGGCTCGGGCTTCGGAGCGCGGGGGATCTGATCCAACTCCTCCCGGATCGCCGCAGCGTCAACCGGCTTCGTGAGATAGCCCTGCGCGTGTATGCGATAGGCCTCCAGCGCATACTGGTCATAGCCGGTCACGAAAATGATCCTCGCGTCCGGCGCGGCTTTTTTGATTTTCACCGCGAGTGTGAGCCCGCTCATGCCGGGCAGCTCAATGTCGGAGAACACCACGTCGGGCCGCTTCTCCGGGTCTGGCAATGCCTCTGTCACATCCATTGCGCAGGAGAAATCAAGGATTTCCGCCTCCGGCTCTGCCGCCGCAATCGCATCATGCAGCATACGCAGCATCTTTGGCTCGTCATCTATGGCAAAAATACGCATTTCAGCCGCCCTCCTTCGGCACAATGATCGTCGCTCTCGTTCCGGCCCCAGGAACTGAATCAATCCGCAGGCTGCCGCCGATCACACGCTGCAATCTTTCCGTGACGTTTGCAAGACCAACATGGGAACGCCCATCATGGATCTCTTGCTTGGGGTCGAAGCCTGGGCCGTCATCGGAAACCGTTACTTCATACCGATCCGCAAATTCTTTTGTTGAGATCCTGACAGCTCCGCATCCGCTCGGCTTGCCTCTGACGCTGTAGCGCACCGCGTTTTCAACCAGCGGCTGCAGGGTGAGGGTCGGGATACGAAATTCAGTGCATTCCAGGTCATAGCTCACCTGCAGCGCGTCCTCATATCGCAGCTGCTCCAGCTCCAGATAGAGCTTCGTATGTCCCAACTCCTGCGTAAAGGGGATCGCTCTGCCGTTTGTGATCGAATCCATGTTCCCGCGAAGATATTTTGAAAACTTAGCCACGGCATTTTCCGCGGTCGCAGGATCGGTTTTACAAAGGCTCTGGATCGCGCCCAGGGTGTTATACAGAAAATGCGGCTTGATCTGGCTGAGCATAATGTCCACCCGGAGCTGCTTATTCTCCTGGATCTGCCGATAGTATTGTTCCGTCCGGTCGAGCCAGATGAAGTTGAACATGAATACCGCCGCGACGGAGGAGCCCAGCAGGATCGTGTAAATTCCAAAGTATAACATCTGGACCAGTATGGAAATCATGGGGATCGTGATGTAGATGCCAAACGCGAGGCGCTGCCTGGAGGATAATTGCTTTCTCCTGCTCCAAAGAGTGACCAAAGTGACCGCCATGATCAGCACAGGCGGAACAAGCAGCAGCGGATAGAGCGGACCCCGGCGATATACATTACTGTCGTCGATGCTGTAGATCACGGTGGAGAACTGCGTATAGATCAAAAGTCCAACATATATGATCCACAGCGCCGCCACGATGTATAGGGGGCGGCTTGCCTTCCAATCCGTCTCACCGCTGGACCAAAGCAAAAGAACCGTGAGCAGCAGCATGAGTAAGGACGGCAGCAAAGATTCCCAAAACAGGGTAAAGCGAAAGATCCTTGCATGCGTCGGGTCGGAATACGTCGATACGAACTGACCGGCCAGATTGAAAACGGCAATGGCAGCCATAATACTGAAAAAGGCAATAAAAATTTTTTTCGTCCTTTGCTCAGAATGTGGACTCATCAGCACTTGCACCAGGCCAAGTATGCTGATTACAAGTCCAGCGCTTCCGATGCTTAAATTCATGAAATAAACTTCCCTCATGCTTTTCCTCCTGCCACACATGCTTCATCACTTCGATGGGGAAGCAAAATAAAACGATATGATATAATGACCACGAAGTGGTCATTATATTTGATTGCAAGCATATATCACAACGCCGCCTGCGGCGGCTGTGATATAATGACTATCTATCTCATGCTATGCGGGCTCATCATGGCTGTCAAGTCTTTCTCGGGCATCAATTGAGCCTTGGCAGAGTATGTACGGATATTCAAATGATCCGCTTTTCTCCTGTGAAAGCAGGCGTATTGCGCTCCGCAGGGCTGCTTCTCTGTTTCCTTTCTACCAATGCTGAAATAACAATTTATTTTAAGGGTCCTTGCGCTCAAAAACGTCACAGAAAGCGGCGGCAGCCACTGCTAAACCCAGGGTCAGCATGTGCTGCGGAAATACCAAGATCCGTAACGAAAGGAAACGGGGGTGGCGCAGCCTTCCTCCGCAAAGTGCCCCCAAGCTTCATAGCCGTTGCCCTCCTGCGGGAAAAGCGTCGTACAGATTCATGTGTCATCCCGGAATGCAGAAAGATCAGATCATGCTCATTGATGAGTGCGCAGGGCTCGGAAATTCCGCCCGGCTCCACATTTCCTGCAACATTTGTCCCCTGATCCCAAAGGTAAAAGCGGGGGTCATACGATCTCCTGTCTGGCCCCGAAAAGATTTAAAACTTTTGTAACAATTGGGGCTGGTTTGCTTAACAAATCTCCGGTATCTTAATACTTGCAAGAGACAAAACTTCTTTTCATCCAATCTTCCAAACAATAGGGGAGAGGGCCAGCTGCAGGGCTGGCCCTCTTTCCGCGTTTCTCATCATGGTCCCTTTGACAGCCCCGGTCGGTTTTGGTATCATGAAGGGAACGGGCGGGACGGGCGCTGTCTGCACCCGCTGCAACCGGCCCGGCTTACGAAGGAGGCGTCCACGCATGGACAGCAGCTTTTCTTTTTTGAATGTCAATTTCTTCACCAAGGCCTCGGTCTATCCCGGGAGCCTCGGCACCTTTCGCTACCGCTTTGCCCGCACCGGCTGGCCGGGGCAGGAGAACGCCGCCATCCAGGCCTGGGTCTATGAGAACGTCTGCTTTGAGCTTGCCCAGGACGTGGAGACGGAGACCTTCCCCTGGACGGAGGAGGGGGTGGAGGCCCTGCGCCAGTGGCTGACGGAGAAGGTCCGCCAGCGGGGGGCAGAGCCCTATCGCATCCCGTACCCGGCGCCCAAGGCCACCTGAGGCGGGGGAGGGGCGCATGCTCATCGACATTTCTCAGGAGGTCTTCTCCTGCCGGGTCTTCCCCGGCGACCCCGCCCCGAAGAGGGAGCGGCTCCAGAGCCTGGAGCGGGGGGACGCCTGCAACCTGACGGCCTTTTCCATGTGTGCCCACAACGGCACCCACATCGACGCGCCCCTCCACTTTCTGGAGGAGGGCAGGGCCGTGGACACCCTGGGGCTGGACCCCTTTGTGGGAGCGTGCTTCGTGGTGCGCCACCGGGGCGCCGTGACTGCCGGAGACGCCCGCCGCTTCCTGGACCGCGCCGGCGGCTGCTCCCGGCTCCTCATTGCGGGAGACGCCCAGGTGACGGCGGAGAGCGCCCGGGAGCTTGCCGCGGCGAAGCTGAAGCTTCTCGGCGTGGAGAGCCAGACCGTGGGGCCGGAGGCGGCCCCGGCGGAGGTCCACCGCATCCTGCTGGGGGCGGGGACCGTGATCCTGGAGGGGGCCGTGCTCACCGGCGTTGCGGAGGGGCCCTACTTCCTCAGCGCCGCCCCGCTGAACCTGGGCGGGTGCGACGGTGCGCCCTGTCGGGCGTATCTGATGGACCAGCCCTGACGCCGGAGAGGGGAGAAGCGCCATGCGCATCGATTTTCCCAACCGGGAGGAGCTCCTGGTCCAGAGCATGAATGGCGGCGCCAGCGCCGTGGCGGCGAAGCTCTTTCAAAACGAGTGGGGCAAGGTCATCGTCAGCCGCATCCTGCCCGGTGCCTTCATCGGTCCCCATGTGCAAAAGACCGGCAATGACATCAACTTCGTGGTCAGCTGCACCGGCCTCGCCCTGTGCGATGGGGAGGAGCCCCTCTCGCCCGGGGTGTGCCGCTACTGTCTCCGGGGCCAGACGCACAGCGTCGTCAACACCGGGAAAGAGGACCTGGTGCTGTGGACCGTGGTGCAGGAGCTGTAAGCCCTGCGCCGGAACACTCCTGTTTCAAGAAGCATCTCCCCCGCCGCATAGCGCGGCGGGGGAGATGCTTGCTTACAGCTT
Source organism: Oscillibacter sp. (assembly GCA_017469475.1). Taxonomy (GTDB): domain Bacteria; phylum Bacillota; class Clostridia; order Oscillospirales; family Oscillospiraceae; genus Oscillibacter. The sequence continues at coordinate 7,745 of JAFUGI010000086.1, forward strand.
CACTTGCACCAGGTCTGATACAGGGCGGTGTGATCGTAGATGGCCCGCCAGGCCCCAGAGGCGTTCCCGGTGACGCAGAGGAACTCCCGCCCGTCCTCCCGGCGGGCGCAGCTGGCCGCGCAGGAGCCGGACTGGCTCACATACCCGGTCTTGGCGCCGATGACCTGGAGGGGACCCTCCACGAAGCGGTCCTCGATGCGCCGCAAAAACCAGTTGGAAAGCGCCAGCCCCTCCGGGTGCTGCTCTGTTTGGGAGGTGGTATAGACCCGCGCCCCCAGCACCTCCCGGCAGAGGGGATCGTCCATGGCGGCCTTCAGGATCACCGCCATGTCCCGCACGGTGCAGTGGTGGTCCGCGTCGTACAGCCCCACGCAGTTGGTGAAGTGGGCGGTGGCGGAGAGGCCCAGGTCCGCCAGCTTTTCATTCATCCGGTCCACAAAGGCCTCGTGGGACCCGGCGGCGTAAATGGCCAGGGCCACCGCCGCATCCGCCCCGGAGGGAAGGATGGTCCCGTACAGCAGGTCCCGGACGGTGACGGTCTCCCCCAGGGCGAAGCCCGCCGCGCTGCATCCGTTGAGATAGCAGTAGTCGGTGATGTCGATGGTGATGGTGAAGGTGTCCTCCGGGTCGGTGATGGCCTCCGACGCCACCAGCAGCGTCAGCACCTTGGTCATGGAGGCGGGGCTGATGACCGTGTCGGAGAGGGTCTGGGCCAGGATCTCGCCGCTCTGGGCGTCCATCACCACGGCGTACTGGCTGTAGAGCTCCCCCTCCGGCAGCGTGACCGTGTCAGCTGTCACGGCGGGGGTGAAGAGGACGGGGACCGGCTCCTCCTCCGGCATCGTCTCGGGAAGGAGTTCCTCCTCTTCCTCCGGGGGCGGCGCCTCCGCCTCCGCCGGATGGCGGCGGGCGGCGGTCAGCAAAAGGAGCAGGACCAGCGCCGCGGCCGCCGCGGGGATGACCCGGCGCAGGAGGCGCAGCCCCCTCTGGCGCTGCCGCTCCTGCCGGGCCCTGGATCGCTGGGCGCGCCGCCGGGCGCGTTCTTCCTCGGTGAGAATGGGGGTATAGGCTTCGTCCATGGCCGACTCCTTGTCAGTGTGGATTTTCTATAACATACCACAAACCGTGGCGAATTGCATCAGGTTTTTCGCTTTTTTTCGACGAAGCACTGTCAAACAGGGGCGGGAGTGCATAGCCTGAGGGTGAAACATGACAGGAGGGCAGCGATATGGCACAGACAACGCATTTTTTCGCCGGCGCCAACAGCGGCGACGGCTTTCAGAATCTCTTCGGGGAGCTGGTGGACCTGGAGGATACCTATGACTTTATGATTCTCAAGGGCGGCCCCGGCGTGGGGAAGAACACCTTTATGCGGCAGATCGGCGCGGCCATGGAGGAGGCGGGGACGCCGGTGGAATACCTGTGGTGCTCCGGCGATCCGGACTCTCTGGACGCGGTGGTGCTGCCGGAGCTGCGGTGCGCCGTGGCGGACGGCACGTCCCCCCACGTGCTGGAGCCCCGGTACCCGGCGGCGGTGGACCGGTATGTGGACCTGGGCCGGTTCTATGACCTGACCGCCGCCAAGGCCGCCGCCGAAGAGGTGCGCCGGCACACCCGCGCCTATCAGGCAGCTTACCGGCGGGCCTACCGCAGCCTGAAGGCCGCCCGCCAGGTGGAGCTGGACGGCGCGGCGCTGGCGGAGGCGGCCTTTGACCGGGGCCGGGCGGAGCGGCGCATCCGAGGCATTTTGAGCCGGGAGATGCGAAAGAAGGGGCCGGAGCGGGGGCGGACCGTCCGCCGCTTTTTGGGCGGCATCACCCACAAGGGCTGCCTCTGGCGGTTCGACAGTGTGGACGCTCTGTGCCCCAGGGTCTACGAGCTGCGGGACACCTGGGGCTTGGCAGGGGACCTTCTGCGCCGCCTGCACGATGCCGCCTGTTCCAACGGCTGGGACACCATCGTCTGCCTGGCGCCGGAGGACTCGGAGCGCATAGAGCACCTGCTGGTACCGGGGCTGGGGGTGGCCTTTGTCTCCACCCGGCCGGGGATGGAGTACGGCCAAAAGCCCTTCCGCCGCATCCGGCTGGACGCCATGACCCAGGTGGAGGACAAGGGGCGGCTGCGCTTCGGCTCCCACCTGACAGAGGCCCTGCGGAAGGACGCCGTGGATGCCCTGCGCCAGGCCAAGGCCGGACACGATGCCCTGGAGGCCGTGTACAACCCCTATGTGGACTTTGACGGCGTCCGGGCCCTGGCGGCCATCGAGACTGGGCGGCTTTTGAGCTACCTTGCCTGAGGATCGGGCCCCCTCTCCCGCGGGAGAGGGGCCTTTTCCGGCGGCCCGGCGGACAGGCCGTCCCTGCTCCGCCGCCTCAAATGAGCGGGGGCTGCCCCAGCAGGGGAGGGGCTGTGGGGGCCTGCCTGCGGAAAGAGTCTCGCTCATCGGAAGAGGAGCTCCGCCTTCGTTTCCGCAGATAAAGGAACAGATCCCCGAAAAGGGCGCAAAAGGGTCTTGACAGGCGGGGGATGAGCCGGTATAATCAAATTATAATAAATTTGACACAATTGAATTTGAAAAAAATCAAGGAGGAATCATCATGTCCATCTACGATCTCACTGTGCAGGACCGCAAGGGGAAGGACGTCGCCCTGGCCGACTACCGGGGCAAGGTGCTGCTCATCGTCAACACCGCCACCGGCTGCGGCTTCACGCCTCAGTACGAGGATCTCCAGCGGCTCTACGAAACCTATCACGACCGGGGGCTGGAGATTTTGGACTTCCCCTGCAATCAGTTCGGAAACCAGGCCCCCGGCACCAACGACGAGATCCACACCTTCTGCACCGGCCGCTTCGGCATCGCCTTCCCCCAGATGGGCAAGATCGACGTCAACGGCGAGAACGCCAGCCCCCTCTATCAGTATCTCACGGCCAACACCACCTTTGCCGGGTTTGACGACAACAAGATGGGCCGCCTTTTGACGGGGATGCTGAAAAAGGTCGTGCCCGACTTTGCCGAAAGCTCCGCCATCAAGTGGAACTTCACCAAGTTCCTCATCGGCAGGGACGGCGCCATCCTGGGCCGGTTCGAGCCCATGACGGACATGAAGCGGGTGGAGGAAGCCATCAAGGAGGCGCTGTGATGCACTACGATTACAAGACCCAGGGCACCTGCTCCCAGTGGATCGGACTGGACATTGACGGCGACGTGGTGCACAACGTGCAGTTTCTCGGCGGGTGCGACGGGAACCTCAAGGCCATCCCCGTTCTGGTGGAGGGCATGACGGTGGAGGAGGTTGAGAAAAAGCTTTCCGGCATCCGCTGCGGCTACAAGGATACCTCCTGCGGCGACCAGCTGGCCCGGGCCGTGCGGGAAGCCTATGCGGCGGCGCAGAAGGAGGCGGAGGCATGACGGTCGCAGTGCGTTATTTTTCCCGCTCCGGCAACACGAAAAAGCTGGCGGAGGCCATTGCTGCCGCCCTGGGCGTCCCCGCGGAGACGGTGGACTACCCCCTGACAGAGCGGGTGGACGCCCTCTTTTTGGGAAGCGCCGTCTATGCCGCCGGGGTGGACGAGTCCATCAAGACTTTCCTGCGGGAGAACCGGGAGCGCATCGGCACGCTCTACAATTTCAGCACCGCCGCCCTCCTGCCCTCCACCTATAAGCAGGTGGCAAAGCTGGCGGCGGAGAACGGCATCACTCTCTCGGATCGGGAGTTTCACTGCCGGGGCGCCTTCGCCATGCTGCACCGGGGCCATCCGGACGCGCAGGACCTGGAGGCGGCCGCCGCCTATGCGCGCAGCGCCCTCCGCTGAGGGCGGGACATCAAGGCCGAAGGAGTGGGATGCCATGGAAGAGCGCTGCTATGACGCGCTGAAGCTGGAAAACCAGCTCTGCTTTCCCCTGTATGCCTGTTCCCGGGAGATCATCAAGCAGTACAAGCCCTTTTTGGACGAGCTGGACCTGACGTACACCCAGTACATCACCATGATGGTGCTGTGGGAGCGGCAGAGCTTGAGTGCCAAGGAACTGGGGCAGATCCTGTATCTGGACTCGGGCACGCTGACGCCGCTTTTGAAAAAGCTGGAGGGGCGGGGCCTGGTGGACCGCCGCCGGGACCCGGAGGATGAGCGCAGCCTCCTGGTCACCTTGACGGAGGCGGGGGCGGCCCTGCGCCGGGAGGCGGCCCGGGTGCCGGAGCAGATGGCCCGCTGCGTTCCCCTGACACCGGAGGAAGCGGGCACGCTGTATGCCCTGCTCTATAAGATCCTGAATCAGGGGAAGTAAAATGAACGCCGGAGGGACCTTCCCTCCGGCGTGTTTTTTTCGCGTTGTGTGTTGTGCATCGATCCTCACCCCGGAAAGCGGTCGGTCTGCGCTGTGACCCAACATGGCAGATGCGCGCCCGGTCCGCAAGGCCCGAACGGAGGAAAGGCCCGGAGGCGCCACTCCCTCTTGCGCAGGCGGGGGCGGTGTGATACAATCGAGGGCGCGGGCCGCCGCAAGGGGCGGCGGCGCCGCCAATCGGAAAAAAGGAGCTTGACCATGGACCTGACGATCCCGGCCCTTCTGGACCTCTCCCACACCCTGGCGGGGGAATACCTTGGGGGCTTTACCTATCCCTGGGAGGCGCTGGCGGGCATCGGGGAGCTGATCCTCACTCTGGGGGCGGCCCTGCCGGCGGAGGAGTATGACCATCCCGCTCCGGACGTGTGGGTGCACCGCACCGCCAAGGTGGCCCCCACGGCGTACCTGGGCGGACCCTGCATCATTGGCGCGGGAACGGAGGTGCGCCACTGCGCCTTCATCCGGGGCAGCGCCCTGGTGGGGGAGGAGTGCGTGGTGGGGAACTCCGTGGAGCTGAAAAACGTGATCCTCTTCGACAAGGTGCAGACTCCCCATTATAATTATGTGGGGGACTCCATTCTGGGCTGGCGCAGCCACATGGGCGCCGGGTCTATCACCTCCAACGTCAAGTCCGACAAGAGTCTGGTGGTGGTGAAGGACGGAGAGACGCAGATCCCCACCGGCCGGAAGAAGTTCGGCGCCATTTTGGGCGACGGGGTGGAGGTGGGCTGCAACAGCGTCCTCAACCCCGGCACGGTGCTGGGACGGGGGGTCAGCGTGTACCCCACCTCCAGCGTCCGGGGCTGCGTGCCGCCGGGGCACATCTATAAGCGTGTCGGCGAGATCACGGAGCGGACCTGAAAATGAACAAAGGACCCCGGAGAGGAAAGCCTCTCCGGGGTCCTGCTTTTTAGGGCGTTGGTGTTTGACCGTCAGTCCTGTCCGGGGATCTGGGGCAGGGAGGCAAGGCTCCTGGCCAGGTCCTCGTCGGTGGGGATATAGTCGCTCATCTCGCCGTTGTGGAACTTCTCGTAGGCCACCATGTCGAAGTAGCCCGTGCCGGTGAGGCCGAAGACGATGGTCTCCTCCTTGCCGGTCTCCCGGCACTTGAGGGCCTCGTCGATGGCCGCCCGGATGGCGTGGCTGGACTCGGGAGCGGGGAGGATGCCCTCCACCCGGGCGAAATACTCCGCCGCCTCGAACACCTTCGTCTGCTCCACGGAGACGGCCTCCAGATACCCGTCGTGATAGAGCTGGGAGAGGATGGAGCTCATGCCGTGGTAGCGCAGGCCGCCGGCGTGGTTGGCGGAGGGGATGAAGCCGCTGCCCAGAGTGTACATCTTGGCCAGGGGGCAGACCTTGCCGGTGTCGCAGAAGTCATAGGCGAACTTGCCCCGGGTGAAGCTGGGGCAGGAGGCGGGCTCCACGGCGATGATGCGGTAATCCGCCTCGCCTCGGAGCTTTTCGCCCATGAAGGGGGAGATGAGGCCGCCCAGGTTGCTGCCGCCGCCGGCGCAGCCGATGATGACGTCGGGCTTGATGCCGTACTTGTCCAGCGCCGCCTTGGTCTCCAGGCCGATGACGCTCTGGTGCAGCAGCACCTGATTGAGAACGCTGCCCAGCACGTACCGGTATCCGGGGTTGGACACGGCCGCCTCCACCGCTTCGGAAATGGCGCAGCCCAGGGACCCGGTGGTGCCGGGATGCTCCTTCAAAATGGCCCGGCCGATGTTGGTGGTCTCGGAGGGGGAGGGGGTCACGGAGGCGCCGTAGGTCCGCATGACCTCCCGGCGGAAGGGCTTTTGCTCGTAGCTGACCTTGACCATATACACCTTGCAGTCCAGCCCCAGGTAGGAGCAGGCCATGGACAGGGCTGTGCCCCACTGGCCGGCGCCGGTCTCGGTGGTCACGCCCCGCAGCCCCTGCTGCTTTGCGTAGTAGGCCTGGGCAATGGCGCTGTTGAGCTTGTGGGAGCCGGAGGTGTTGTTGCCCTCGAACTTATAGTAGATCTTGGCGGGAGTGTCCAGCTTCTCCTCCAGGCAGTAGGCCCGCACCAGGGGAGAGGGGCGGTACATCTTGTAAAAGTCCCGGATGGCCTGGGGGATGGGGATGAAGGCGGTGTCGTTGTCCAGCTCCTGGCGGACCAGCTCGTCGCAGAACACGCCCCGCAGCTCCTCAAAGGTCATGGGCGCACCGGTGCCGGGGTTCAGCAGGGGGGCGGGCTTGACCTTCATGTCGGCGCGGACATTGTACCACGCGGCGGGCATCTCATCTTCGGTGAGGTAGATCTTATAGGGGATGCTGTTGTCGATGCTCATAGAAACGTCTCCTTTCAGATGGGGCGGCGGCCGCGAAGGAAGAGAAGAAAAAAAGACCTCTGCCCGCAAAGAGACCCACCGGGGCTCTCCTTGGGGCAAAAGCCTGAACTGCTTCTGCGGTGCCACCCAAATTGACGATCGCTCGTCCACTCAGGGACGCGCCGTGGCGCGTCCGTCCCGGTAACGGGGGGACCGTCGGTACCTACTGACCCTGAGGTGTTCGGCCCGCCCTCGGCAGTCCATTCGGCAAAGGCCCGCCTGCCGCCCTTGCACCGTCGGCGGCTCGCTGAAAGGGGGAAGGCTCTGCGTACTCGTCTGCGTCATGGGTTTGGATATGGGATCGGGAACACTATCAAAAGTGTACTCTCCCGCCGCCCGCTTGTCAAGCTACAAAAGTGGCCGTCCGGGCGGACCGGACCGGCGCCCTTTTGCCGCATACCGGAAAAGACCGGCGGCATGGAGAGGCGGCGAGGATGGACGAAAACCGCCAGAGAAAACGGCAGGCGGCCGCGAACAGCGCTTTGTATATGCACTTTTGGCGCACTTCTTTTGCGCACGCACCCTGCTCCTATACATACAGCTGCTCCAGCGCTGCGCGGTTTTCCCGGTAGATCTGCTCCGCCTCCGCTCGGCGCCGCTGAGCGGCGTTGATGTAAACACAGTCGATGATGGTGTTTTGCACGATGCGGCAGTTCATCAAAAGCGTGGTGGGGCAGTAGTGCACTACCTGCACGTCGCACAGGGCGCCCAGGGGCGTGTTGGCGGAGCCGGTGAGGCAGGCGGTCGCCGCGCCGTGGGCCCTGGCGATCTCGAAGGCCCGCACCACCGGCAAGCTCCGGCCGCCCTTGGAGATGGCGATAAAGAGCGTTTGCGCGTCCGCCGTCCGGGCCAGCATCTGCATGATCTCGCTGTCCGTCTCCGCCCGGGCGGGGATGCCGATGCGCAGCAGATGCAGGGCAAAGCTCTCCGCCATGCTGGCGGAGGCGCCCACGCCGCAGATGACGCACCGACCCGCCTGGCAGACCCGGTCCGTCAGGGCGTCGATGGCGGTGAAGTCCATCTGGTCCCAGGCGATCTGCAGCGTTTCGATGTTCATGGAAAAGATGTCCCGGGAGTTCTCCTCCGGGATCTTGCCCTGGAGACTTTCGTAAATGATGTCCGTTTGCCGACGGCCGTATTTGGCCAGCAGGATCTTCAGCTCGCTGAAGCCGGAGCAGCCGTTTTCCTTGCAGAAGCGGACGATGCTGGACTCCGCGACGTCGATCTGCCCGGCCAGCTGGCGAATGTTCATCCGCAAAACGGCGTCCGGCTGCTCGAGAATGTAGTCCGCGATCTTGCGGAAGGTCCTGGAGTAGCCGGGGTAGTTGTTTCGGATGACCTGATACGGATTTTCTCCCATGGACGGCATCCTCCCTTCCATTTTTTCCTACTTCCTGGATCGTCTGCATTATATATTGGGCCAAAGCACAAAGTCAACACCAGGATGGTTTTTGTCGTACCTGCATAAAAAGAAACAATATTCTTTGTTTACTATGCAAATGGAACAAAATTTCATTATGCGGTATAATGACGCTATGGAATTTTGTGTGTTCTTTGTGGAGGAGGAAATGGTATGAGCAAAATCGTGCTGGAACACATCGATAAGTACTACGGCGAGAACCGGGTCCTCAAGGACATCAACCTGACCATCGAGGACGGGGACTTCATGACGCTGCTGGGCCCCTCCGGCTGCGGCAAGACCACCACGCTGCGGGTGATCTCGGGACTGGAAAAGCCCCAGAACGGTACCATGACCATCGACGGGCGCACCATCATCGACGCGGCCAACGCCTTTTATGAGGACCCCTCCAAGCGGGATCTGAACCTGGTGTTCCAGAGCTACGCCCTCTGGCCCCACATGACGGTCTATCAGAACATCTCCTTCGGCCTGAAAATCAAAAAGCTCTCCGCGGCGGAGATCGACCGGCGGGTGATGGACTCCCTGCGCACCATGCGCATCGACCAGTATAAGGACCGCTACCCCAACGAGCTGTCCGGCGGCCAGCAGCAGCGGGTGGCCATTGCCCGGGCCATCGCCTCCAGTCCCAAGCTCCTGCTGTTGGATGAGCCCCTCTCCAACCTGGACGCACGGCTGCGCATCGACATGCGGGTGGAGCTCAAGCGCCTCCACCGGGAGACCGGCACCACCATCATCTACGTGACACACGACCAGGTGGAGGCCATGACCATGTCCACCAAGGTGGCGTTGTTCAGAGCCGGCGAGATCGCCCAGGTGGCGACGCCTCTGGAGCTTTACACCAACCCCATCGACATGGAGACGGCGGACTTCGTGGGAAGCCCCCGCATCAACCTGGTGGATGGCACCGCCCTTTACGACGGCACCACCCTGAAGGTGAAGAGCCCCCTGGGCGGCTTCTCCTTTGATAAGGACTCCCTCAAGCTGGCGGAGAAGATGCCGGAGGGGACGGAGTTCCCCGTGGCGCTGGGCATCCGGCCGGAGGTCATCCAGATCGCCACGCGCCGTCCCGCGGGAGATCGCTGGATCGAGGCGGAGGTCTACGCGAGCCAGCCCGCCGGCTCCGAGACCATCGTGACGCTGGAGGCCCAGGGCACCCAGTTCCTGGCGCTGCAGGTGGACCTTCGCAGCTACGAGATGAACCAGAAGGTCTGGGTCTCCATCGATCCCCAGCGGGTCAACGTGTTCAACCGGGAGACCCAGCGGCTCATCCGCTACGCGGAGGAGAACCGCCGGGAAGAGGCCGACGCGTAAGGCGCCGCCAAGCGTAAGTTCCATTGGGAGGAGTGCAACATGAAAAAAGCCTATATCCGAAAGGGCGACCCGTGGACCCGGTTCAAAAATCAGGCGAAGGACATCCTTTGCAACCCCTTCAACCTGATGACGCTGATCGCCTTCATCATTTTGATCGCCTTCGTGGTGGTCCCCCTGATCTCCATTGCCAAGGAGTCGCTGGTGCTGGACGCCACCGCCGCCCGCCGGGCCAAGACAGAGGAGGGCTCCTGGGGCATTTACTACTGGCAGTATCTGCTGACCGGAAAAATGGCCAAGACCATGTTCTGGACGCCGCTGCTCCACTCGCTGACGGTGGCCTTCTTCGCGTGCCTGGTGGCGGTGCCTCTGGGGGCGATCCTGGCCTGGCTCATGGTGCGAAGCGACATCCCCGGAAAGCAGGTCCTCTCGTTCCTCATCATCATGGCCTACATGATGCCCTCCTGGTGCAAGGCCCAGGCGTGGCTGTCCATCTTCCGCAATATGGTGGGCGGTATGCCGGGCATCCTGTACTGGATGGGCTGGGACGTGCCGGACTGGATCGCCTACGGTCCCTTCGCCATGGTCTGCGTGCTGGCGATGCACTATTACGCCTTTACCTACATCATGCTGGCGGGCTCTCTGAGCACCATCAACTCCGAGCTTGAGGAGATGGCCCTCATCCAGGGCGCCAGCAAGAAGACCATCGTCATGAAGATCACGCTGCCCCTGGTCATGCCGGCCTTTTTGTCCGCCGCCATCATGACCTTCAGCAAGGCCATCGGCGGCTACTCCGTGGCCTCCTACCTGGGCACCCGGGTCCAGTACCACACCCTGGCCACCCGCCTGCACGACCAGATCGCAAGCGGCATGCCCGGCGTGGGCTACGCCATCGCCATTTTGATGATCCTGCTCTCCTCCGGCTGCATCTTCGCCAACAACAAGCTGGTGGGCACCCGCAAGTCCTACTCCACCATCAACGGCAAGGGCGGCCGCAGCGTAGACCTGCAGCTTGGCAAATGGCGCGTTCCCATTTTCATTCTGGTGTGCCTGTTCCTGCTCATCGCCCTGGTCTTCCCCATTTTGAGCCTGGTCATCGAGAGCCTGCAGGTCTCTCCCCTGCGGGGCCTGGAGCCGGACAACTTCACCCTTTTCAACTGGATCGGCAAAGAGGAGAACTCCTACGCCCTCATCAACTATGAGCCGGGCCTCCTGCGCAACTCCAAGTTCCTCTCCGGCATGGGCAACACCGTGAAGCTGGGCGTGCTGGGCGCCATCATCTCCTCCTTCATGGGGCAGGTCTTCGGCTACATCAGCGTCCGCGGCCGGGGCAAGTGGTATGGCCACGCCATCGACCAGCTGGTGTTCATTCCCTACCTCATCCCGGCGGTGGCCTTCTCCGCGGTGTACATCGCCATGTTCATTACCCCCAAGCTGGGCGGATTGATCCCGGCGCTGTACGGCACCTTCGCCCTGATCCTGCTCATCAGCACGGTCAAATACTTTCCCTACGCCAGCAAGAGCGGCTCCGCCACCATGATGCAGATCAGCGCGGAGCTGGAGGAGGCGGCGTCCATCAACGGCGCGGGCTTCTTCCGCCGCTTTGCCAAGATCGTCTTCCCCCTGGCGAAAAACGGCTTCATGTCCGGCTTCATCCTGACCTTCATCAGCATCGCCAAGGAGTTCGACCTCATCTCCCTGGTGGCCAACGAGCGGAATTTGACCCTCTCTTACCTGACCTTCAGCTATACCAGCCTGAACTGCTATCAGCTGGCGGCTACCAGCTCGGTGGTCATGATCGTCCTGATCTCCGTGTGCTACCTCATCGCCAAAAAGGTCTTTGGCGCGGACATCGCCCGGGGCTGGAGCTGAGAAGCGGATGGCCCATCTGAAAAACGTGATCCCTTGCAGAAGAATTTTATATAAGGAGGAAAAGAAATGAATCGCGCAAAGAAAGCCCTGGCATTGGCCCTCACGCTGCTCATGGTCCTCTCCATGGCGGCCTGCGGAGGCTCCTCGTCCACCCCCTCCTCCGGCGGCAGCAGCACGCCTGCCTCCTCCGGCTCCGGCAGCGGCTCCGCCGCAACTCCGGCTCCGTCCGCCGGCGACAGCACGGAGGTGGCCCAGCCCACCGTTTCCATGCTGGTCACGGATGAGAGCGAGTACGCCAAGATGAGCGAGGAGGAGCTCTATCAGGAGGCCCTGAAGGAGTACGAGGCGGGGCACACCCTGGTGGTGTACTCCGAGACCAGCTCCACGGAAAAGTCCACCAAGAAGTTCGAGGAGGCTTATCCCGGACTGACGGTGGAGGTCTCCAAGAAGAAGGCCAAGGACCTGGTCACCCTGATCCCCACGGAGGCCAAGAGTCAGACCGCCTATTCCGACCTGGTGGTCACCAGCGACTCCACCGGCTCCATCTATGAGGAGTGGTACAAAAACGGCTATGTGGTGGCCTACTATCCCGCTATGGTGAACGACCTGAACCAGGACTACGTGGCCTATGGCCTGCCCATCACCATCGAGTGCAACGTCTGGTACTATAACACCGAGCTCTATCCCGACGGCTGCCCCATCACCAACTGGTGGCAGTTCCTGGAGCAGAACGAGGACGGCTCCTATAAGTACAAGCTCTGCTCTCACCCCGCCTCTACTCTGAGCCTGGCCTCCGACCTGTGCAACCTGGTGCTGCATGGCGACGAGATGGCCCAGGCCTACGAGGATCTGTACGGCACTCCGCTGGAGTACACCTATGACGCCGACGAGCTGGGCGTGGAGCCGGAGAATGCCGGTTACGAGTGGATCTACCGCTATCTGCAAAGCGACTACAGCCTCTTTACGGACAGCGATGAGATCTGCACCTACGTCAACTCCGCCACGGCGGACGCGCCGATCTTCGGCTACGGCACCGGCATCAAGCTGGGCGACGCGCTGGAAAACGGCCTGAACGTGGAGTACATCACGGACTTGGCTCCCTTCAGCGGCTTTGCCAAGACCAAGTACGTCTATATCCGCACCAATACGGATAACCCGGCGGCGGCCCGCCTCTTCACCCTCTTCAGCCTGGGCGGCGAGGATGCCAAGGGCAACGGCTATGACGCCTATGTCAACAGAATGGGCTGCTATCCCACCCGCTCCGGCCGCGACGAGCTGGAGTACAATCCCACCCACCCGCTGGAGTCCGTGAATTCCCGGCCCACCAATCTGGAGTTCGTGTACGACAACTACGTGGACATTCAGGACTTCTTCGAGTATTACGCCGAGGCGTTCAAGTAAGTAAGAAAAGCCGCGCCTGACGCGGCGGATGACCCGGTGGGGGCGCCCTGTGCGCCCCACCGGGCTTTTCCGGGAGGGGAGATATGGAAAAGAAAGCAAGCGGAAAGGGCCGGTGGAAGGAGCTCTTCCTCTTCACCAAGGATGGCCGGATCAAAAGTCTGGATCTGATGTACGGCTTCTTTTTGGCCGTGGGGCTGCTGTTTTTGGACTTCGTCATCAGCAATCGCCTGACCCTGCTTCTGGAAACACTCCTGGCGGAGCAGGGCAGGGGCGTCAAAAACGCGGCGGATACGCTGGTCCCTGCCCTTTTGTGCGCCCTGGCTGCGGCGCTCCTCTTCCGCCTCATCCGGAAAAAGCGCATCGTGCTTATCGCCCACTGGATCGCCTGGATCATCGCGGCGGTGCTGCTCATTGCCATGCTGTTCCTCTACGACCGGGAGACGCTGGGGCTCTTGTGGCCGCCCTTCGCCTGCATCTTCGGCGTTCCCGCCACGGTGAACGCTGCCGTGGTGACCGCCCTTTTCGTCTGCTGGCGGAAGAGGCAGCCAAAGGGAGCCTGAGGTCCCTTGCCCGGCAAAAGCAAAAGGAAGCCCCCGGACCTTTTCCGAAAGGTCCGGGGGCTTTTTCTGCGCGAGCCCTGCCGTCAAAACAGCCGGGAGAGAACAGTTGCTCAGGAGGCGCTGTTCGGACCCGCTCCCGCCGCAGGACGCAGGGTGCGGCGCATCATGACCCCGGCGTACAGGACGGTCATTGCCTCCGTGACCGGCATGGCGTACCAGAGGGCGTTTGCCCCGAAGAGCGCCGGCAGCAGGAGGATCAAAGCGCCGCTGATGACCGCGCCCCGGGCCATCGAGACGATGAACGACACTTGGGGCCGGAGGATGGCCTGGAAGTAATACGTGGAAAACACGTTCAGCGGCAGCAGCAAAAAGGAGATGCCGTAGGCTCGGAGGATGCCTGGTGCGCTGCGCAGGATGCCCTCCGTGGGCTGCATGAAGATCCTGACAAATCCATTGGGAACGGCTTCGATCAAAACCGTACAGATCAGGGCAAATACAAAGGCTGTGAGGACCGCATAGCGCAGGGCCTCCCGGATGCGGTCCGGCCGCTTTGCGCCGAAGTTCACCGAGAGGATGGGCTGGGCTGCCTGGCCGATGCTGTAGGCGCAGCACTGGACGAAGGTGGAAATGGCGATGATGACCGCGTAGACCGAGAGGGCGTCCGCATTCAGATACCGCAGGATCTGGCGGTTGAAGAGCATGGTCAGGATGCCCATGGCGATGTCGATGAAGAACGTGGGAAAGCCCGTTGAGAGGATGCGGCCCAGCGTGGGAAACAAGGGAGCGGGCCTCACCCAGCGGAGGGTGTTGGCTTTCAGGCGAAAGTGCCCCAGCATCACGAGGAGGGAGAGCAGCGCGCCAAGGCAGGTCGCCGCGCCCGCGCCGAAGATACCCCAGTTCAGGGTGAAAATCATGAAATAGTCCCCAAACACGTTGAACACGCCGCCGAAGATGACCGCCCGGGTGGCCCGGACGGGGTCGCCGTCGTTGCGGAGAAAGGCGGAGAGAAGCTGGACGAACAGGAAAAGCGGGGCGGCGCATTTGATGGGCCGCACATAGCGCAGGGCCAGGGGCAGTTGCTCCGCTCCCGCGCCAAACAGGGCCAGCAGCTCCTCATCGAAGAACACCAATCCAAGCCAGCACGCAAGCGCGAGGATCGCGGTGCCGATGACGGCGGCGGAAAAATACCGGTTGGCCTCTGCCCCTTTCTCCACCCCCTCGCTCCGCAGGGTGCTGAAAAGGACGCTTCCGCCGATGCCGGTCAAGAGCCCAAACCCATAGAGGATGTTCCACACCGGCGCCGCCACCGCCATGGCCGCCGACCCCTCCGGGCCGTGGTACTGACCCACCATCGCGCTGTCTACCAGCCCGTAGATGGAGGTGATGAGGGCGCTTCCAAAGGCGGCGGAGAGGTACTTCAGATAGAGTTTTTTGATATTGGCAGTCAGAAGATCCATGATGTTCCTCCCGTTTCCTCCAGTCGCGGGCGGCTTCCCCAAAACGCAAAAAGGGCCGGATAAGTCCGGGTGTCTCAACCCGGTGCCTTATCCAGCCCATCATTTCCAGCGAATGACCAGCCCTCCGTGCAAGCAGGTGTCATTGTACAGAGCGGATCGGGATTTGTCAAGCCCCGGTCGAAGCTTTTTTCGCCGGGAGGCGGAACGGCAGATGTCAAAATGAAATTGGACAGTCGGAGCGCTGCTCCGGCTGTTTTCTATTACAGGGCCGTATCAAGGCCCAGAGGAGCATGGAGGTACATCCAATGGAAGAGAAGGTATTTGTAGGTTATGGCTATGGCAGGTTCCAGAACGATTCCGGCCAGATGCAGGCGTACTGCAATGTATTTGTGTTGGAGCCGTTCAGCGGGTCGGAGAATGAGGACTATCACTATGGCGGCCAGAAGGCCATGAAGTACGGCTGCACCTCTCCGGACATCTTCAAGGACATCAAGCCCGGCACGAAGGTCCGCTGCTTCTTCGATTCCAAGAAGAAGATCTCTTACATGGTCCCTGCCGACAAGGCGTAAGCGCGTCTTGCCGCCTGAGAAAAGCGCCGGGAGGTAGCTCCTCCCGGCGTGCCCCCCCCCGCTAACAGGGGGGCACTACCTACAATAGAAGCATGGGGGCGCGTCTATCGTGGATAGCAATATTGCGGAGAACATCGTCTTATACGACTGGCTGTCGTTTACATCAAAGACCCATACGCCGGAACAGCTCATCGCCGCCCTGGGCCTGGAGCACTGTCCCTGGACCGTGACCAAGGGCGCAAGAGGGTATCAGGAGCGCAAGTACTTCTCCTGCATCAGTGTACACTACAACGGCCGCTCTGATATGGGCGTCTGGGTGGAGCTGTCCGGTCAGGGCTGCCGTACCTTCGAGACGCTCTCCAAGGTGGGCTGGGAAGGTATCTTCGCCTTCATCCGGGAGAATGGCCTGAAGATCACCCGTCTGGACGTGGCCTATGACGACCACACCGGTGTCCTGGATATACGCACGATCTCCCAGGACACTCAGGCAGGGCTGTTCATCAGCAAGTCCACCTACTGGGAGACGGTGCTCTCTTCCAAGGGCACCACGGTCCAGATCGGCAGCCCGCAGAGCAAAGTCCTCATCCGCATATATGACAAGGCGGCGGAGCGCGGGATCACAGATCAGCACTGGGTCCGCTGCGAGCTCCAGCTGCGGGATGATCGGGCGGTGCAGTTCACCAGGCTGGCCATGCCCATTGGACAGGCCTTTGCCGGCGTGCTGCTGAATTATCTGCGGTACATCGAGCCGGGCGAGGACAGCAACAAGTGGCGCTGGCCCATGAAGGACTACTGGCTGGACCTGGTGGAGGATGCGGAGAAGATCAGCATCTACCAGGCGCCGGGCATGGAGTACAACGAGGAGCGCTGCAAGCGGTACGTGGTCAATCAGGCCGGCAACGCCATAGACGCCTGTATCCAGATGTACGGGCTGTATGAGTTCGAGCGAATGATCCAAGAGCGGCCCACGGCCCGGAATCCCAAGTATGAGGTCATGATCCGGCAGCATCACTTTGAGGTCCTCTGCGAGAGGATGCGGCGGGCCTTCGGGCCGGAGTCCGTGATATAGCGATCTTGTAACACAAACCCGGTCGCCGGCTCCGCTGGCTGCGAGCTCTGTTTGTGTTACCTATGTCTCCGTATACAGTTGGGGGTATACAGCAGGTTCGATCCCTGCCGGAGACGCCAGCGCGAGAGCGCAATCACCTACTGGAATACGAGAGGAAAGGAGACGAACGATGGACAATAAGCATGAGACTGCGGTGGAGCAGAAGGCGGAGAAGAAGGGCTTCCTGAAGAGCATGAAGGCGAAGGTGGTCGCCATGGCGCTGGCGGTGAGCTCTATTCTTTCTGTTTGCGCGTCTGCTGCCGATGAGACTGCCACGGGCTTTGAGAGCGTGGTCAGCTCCATGGATGTCCTGGGCACGCTGATGACCAAGGTGTGGTCGCTGATGACCAGCAACCCGCTGCTGACGTTGTTTCTGGCGGTGGCGCTGCTGGGCGTGGGCGTTGGCGTGTTCCGGATGATCAAGAGCGCGGCCCGCCACTGATCCCGAAGACATCAAGAGGGCGTGGGCCTGGCGGTCTGCGCCCTCAGTGTTTAGGAGGGCATATGACAGAGTTTTTCACCGGCTGTATCGGCCTGTTCACCCATACGTTTGATGCGGCGCTGGAGGTGGAGTATTTCCAGGTTCTCACGGGGCTCCTTCTGCTGGAGGTCACCTGCGGCGCGGTGCTGCTGCTCTACCGGGCCACCCGGAGGCTGTAACACAAGCGC
>JAFUGI010000087.1 GCA_017469475.1 Oscillibacter sp.
CCTGCTTTTCCAGATAGTTGGTCTGGCGCATCATCAGCGGCGGATTGACGCTGCCGTCCCGGTCATCGCTAAGCTCCTCCCGCTCTGTTCCGCCTGGAGCGAAGCGGTATTTTTTAATCGCAATACGCGACCTTTCAGCCTGCTCCCGGCCTCAAAGCCGCATCTCCACGCCCCGGGCGCGGAGGAAGCCCTTCAGCTCCCGGATGTCCACCTGCCGGGTGTGGAAAATAGAGGCGGCGAGGCCCGCGTCGATGCCGGGGTGGGTGAACAGCTGCGCGAAATGCTCCATGGTGCCGGCGCCGCCGCTGGCGATGATGGGCACATCCACCCGGGCGGCCAGCGTGTCCAGCATCTCCAGGTCGAAGCCGCCCTTCACGCCGTCGGTATCGATGGAGTTGAGGACGATCTCCCCCGCGCCGTCCCCCACGCCCCGGACGGCCCACTCCATGGCGTCGATGCCGGTATCCTCCCGGCCGCCCTTGGCAAAGAGGCGGAATTGCCCCTCCACCCGCTTGACGTCCATGGACAAGACCACGCACTGGTCGCCGTACTTTTTGGCGGCCTGGCCGATGAGGGCGGGGTTTGCGATGGCGCCGGAGTTGACGCTCACCTTGTCCGCGCCGCACTTGAGCACCCGGTCGAAGTCCGCCAGCGTGCGGATGCCGCCGCCCACCGTCAGGGGGATGAAGATCTCGGAGGCCACCCGGCGCAGAATGTCCGTAAAGAGGTTCCGGCCCTCCGCCGAGGCGGTGATGTCGTAAAACACCAGCTCGTCGGCGCCGGAGGTATTGTAGAACCGGGCCAGGTCCACCGGGTCCGCCATGTCCCGCAGGCCCTCGAAATTCGTGCCCTTGACCACCCGGCCGTCCTTCACATCCAGGCACGGGATGATGCGCTTTGCCAGCATCTCACTCCACCTCCCGGATCGCGGCGGCCAGGTCCAGCCGCCCGGTGTACAGGGCCTTGCCCAAAATGGCGGCGGAGACCCCCATGGCCTTCAGCTGGCGCAGCTCCTCCAGAGAGCTGACGCCGCCGCTGGCGGTGACGCGAAGGTTCGGAATGGTGACGAGCTCCCGGTACAGCTCCAGGTTCGTGCCCCGCTCCGCCCCGTCCCGGCTGATGTCCGTATAGATGACGGTGCGAATGCCGTTTTCCGCCAGGCGGCGGCAGAAGTCCACCCCCCGCTCCGAGGAGAGATCCTTCCACCCGTTGACGGCCACGAAGCCGTCCCTTGCGTCCACGCCCACGGCGATGGCGTCGCCGTACCGCTCCGCCATGCGGACGGCGAAGGAAAAGTCCTTCACGGCCACGGTGCCCAAAATGCACCGGCTCACCCCCAGGTCCAGATACCGGCGGATGCGCTCCTCCGTGCGGATGCCGCCGCCCACCTCGATGAAGAGGCCGCCCTGCTCCGCAAGGGCGCGGATGGAGTCAAAATTGGCGGTGGTGCCGTCCTTGGCGCCGTCCAGGTCCACCACGTGGAGATAGTGGGCCCCGGCGGATCGGAAGTCCCGGGCCGCGGCGCAGGGGTCCTGACCGTAGACGGTCATCTGGTCGTAGTCCCCCTGGTACAGGCGGACCACCTGTCCGCCGGAGAGGTCGATGGCGGGAAAGATCTGCATATCCGCTCCTCCTTTACACTTCCGCGAAGGCCCGCAGCAGCCGCAGCCCCACGTCCCCGGACTTCTCCGGGTGGAACTGGGTGCCGTACACCCGGCCCCGGCGCACCACGCCGGTGACGGCCACATTGTCATACCGGGAGACGGCAAGGGTGCTCTCAGCGCAGTTTTTCGCGTAAAAGCTGTGGACATAGTAGACGTACTCCCCGCCTTTCACATAGCGGAAGAGGGGGTCGTCCCGGAGGAGCTCCAGACTGTTCCAGCCCATGTGGGGGACCTTCAGCGTCTTGTCCGCCAGGTCCGCTCGCAGGTCCGCCACCTCTCCGCCGATGAGGCCGAGGCCCGGGTGCTCCCCATACTCAAAGCTCCGCTCAAAGAGGAGCTGCATCCCAAGGCAAATGCCAAGAAGGGGCTTTCGCTCCGCCTCCTCCCGCAGCACCGGCACAAGGCCCGTGGCGGTGAGCTTTTCCATGGCGTCGCCGAATGCGCCCACCCCGGGCAGGATGATCCGCTCCGCTGCGCGCAGGCGCTCCGCGTCCCCGGTCACCTCCGTCTCCAGTCCCAAATGGCGCAGGCTGGAGGAGAGGGAGAACAGGTTCCCCACCCCGTAATCTACAATGGCGATCATACTTGTCTCCGTTCTGCCGCCCGGGACATGGCCGCTTCTCCCCCGCGGACGGCGGCGGGGGCGGCAGGGGTCACAGGACCCCCTTCGTGCTGGGGATGTCGTTCGGGTGCTTTTCGTCCGGGGCCACGGCCTCCTTCAGCGTCCGGCCCAGGCCCTTGAAGACCGCCTCCAAAATGTGGTGGGTGTTCTCCCCGGAGAGCTGGCGCACGTGGAGCGCGGCGGGGCAATTGCGCACAAAGGCCAGCCAGAACTCCTTGGCAAGCTCCGTGTCAAAATCCCCCACCCGGCTGCTGGGAAGGTCGATGCCCCAGCCCAGATAGTCCCGGCCGGAGAGGTCGATGGCGCACAGCACCAGCGTCTCGTCCATGGGAAGGAGGAACTGGCCGTAGCGCCGGATGCCCCGCTTGTCCCCCAGGGCCTCCGTGAAGGCAAGGCCCAGGCAGATGCCGATGTCCTCCGTGGTGTGGTGGTAGTCCACCCGGGTATCCCCCCGGCAGGCGACGGAGAGGTCAAAGTCCCCGTGGCGGGCAAAAAGCTCCAGCATGTGGTCCAGAAAGCCGCAGCCGGTGTCGATCTCCGCCCGGCCGGTGCCGTCCAGCTCCAGCGTCAGCTGGATCTGGGTCTCCCGGGTGTCCCGGGCGATGGAAGAAGCTCGCATGGTCGTTCCCTCCCCTTTTTTCAAAGCTCGTCCAGCAGCCGGCCCAGCTCGTCCACAAGGGCCGTCATCTGCTCCAGCGAGCCGATGGTGATGCGCACATAGTCCCGGATGCGCTCTGCGTCGAACCAGCGCACCAGGACGCCGTTTTCCTTGAGCCTCCGGTAGACCTCCCCGCCGGAGAGGCGGCCGCACCTGGCAAAGAGGAAGTTGGTGCAGGAGGGCAGCACCGTGAAGCCCAGGGCCTCCAGCTCCCGCGCCGTCCACTCCCGGTTGCGGACCACGGCGGCGGTGCAGGTGGCAAAATAGCTCTCGTCCTCCACGGCGGCGGCGCCGGCGATGAGGGAGAGGCGGTTCACATTGTAGGGGTTGAAGCTGTATTTCACCCGGTTCAGCGCCGCGATGAGGGCCGGGCTCCCCAAGGCGTAGCCCACCCGTCCTCCGGCGAGAGACCGGCTCTTGGACATGGTCTGCACCACCAAAAGGTTCTCATAGCGGTAGATCATGGGCACGCAGCTCTCGCCGCCAAAGTCCACATATGCCTCGTCCACGATGACCACCCGGTCCGGCCTCGCCTCCAGCAGGCGCTGGATGTCCGCCCTGGGCACGGCCATGCCCGTGGGGGCGTTGGGGTTGGCGATGACGATGGTGCCGGGAAAGTCCAGATAGTCGTCCACGTTCAGGGTAAAGTCCTCCCGCAGGGGGATGATGTGGGCGTCCAGGCCGAAGAGGGCGGTCTGGGCCTTGTAAAACCCGTAGGTGATGTCGGCGTAGGCCACCGGCCTTCCCTCCCCGCAAAAGGCCCGGAAGGCGAAGGCCAAAATCTCGTCGGAGCCATTGCCGGTGATGATGTTCTCGGCCTTTAGCTCATAGCGCCGAGCCAGGGCACCCACCAGGGCGGCACAGGTGGGGTCGGAGTACAGATTCAGCTTCAAAAGCTCCGCCCGGCTCAGAGCCTTCACCACCCGGGGCGAGGGGGGGAAGGGGCTTTCGTTGGTATTGAGCTTGATGTACTGCTGGTCCTGGGGCTGCTCGCCGGGGGTGTAGGGCGCAAGACGCGCCGCCTCGGCAGAGAGATAGTCACTCATGGCTGCCGCCTCCTTTGGCTTCTTTTCGGATGAGCACGGATCGGGCGTGGGCCCGCAGGCCCTCCCGCTCGGCAAAGTCCGCGATGCGGTCCGCCGCGGCGGAGAGGGCCGGGGCGTCGTAATAGAGAAAGCTGGAGCGCTTGACAAAGTCGTCCACCCCCAGAGGGCTGGAGAACCGGGCGGTGCCGGAGGTGGGCAGGGTGTGGTTGGGGCCGGCGAAATAGTCCCCCAGCGCCTCCGGGGCGCTGCGGCCCAGGAAGATGCTGCCGGCGTTTTTCACCCGGGGCAGCAGGGCGAAGGGGTCCGCCACGCACAGCTCCAGATGCTCCGGCGCGATGCGGTTGACGGTGTCCGCCGCCGCCTCCAAACTGTCGGTCAGGATGATCTTGCCGTTTGCGCGGAGGGAAGCCTCCGCGATCTCCCGTCTGGGAAGGAGGGGAAGCTGGCGGGAGAGCTCCTTTTGCACGGCCTCGGCCAGGGCGCGGCTGGTGGTCACCAGCACGGCGGAGGCCAGCACATCGTGCTCCGCCTGGCTCAAGAGGTCCGCCGCCACGAAGGCGGGGTCGCTGTCTCCATCCGAGAGGACCAGGATCTCGCTGGGACCGGCGATCATGTCGATGTCCACCCGGCCGAAAACCTTGCGCTTGGCCGTGGCCACGTAGATGCCGCCGGGGCCCACGATCTTGTCCACCCGGGGGATGGACTCCGTGCCGTAAGCCAGGGCGGCCACCGCCTGGGCGCCGCCGCACTTGAAGATCCTGGTGGCGCCGGCGATCCTGGCCGCGGCCAGGGCCGCGGCGCTGACGGAGCCGTCCGCCTCCGGCGGGGTGACCAGCACGATCTCCTCCACCCCGGCGAGCTTGGCCGGGATGACGTTCATCAGCACGGTGGAGGGAAAGGCCACGGGGCTGCGGGGCACGCAGATGCCCACCTTTTCAATGGGTGTGTAGCGCTGGCCCATGACGATGCCGGGCCGGTCCGCCAGCACGAACCCCTGGGGCACCTGGCGCTCGTGGAAGCGGCGGATGTTCTCCGCCGCCTGGCGGAGGGTCTCCAGAAAGTCCTCGTCCAGAGAGGCCCAGGCGTCCGCAAGTTCCTCGCCGCTCACCTGCAATTCCGTCAGCTCCGCGCCGTCGAACCGGCGGGCATAGTCCCGCAGCGCCGCGTCCCCCCGGTCCCGCACGTCCGCCAGGATCACGTCCACCGCGTCGGCCACGTCCTCCTCCGCCTGGATGTCCCGGCTGAGGATCTGCTCCTCCGTCAGCTCCGCCAGGTCGTAAATGGGGATCACCGCTCCGTCACCTCCTTCAATCGCTTCAAAAGGGTCTCGATGGCCTTTTTCTTGAACTGATAGCTGGCCCGGTTGGCGATGAACCGGGCGGAGATGGGCATGAACTCCGTCAGCACCGCCAGGTCGTTTTCCTTCAGGGTGGTGCCCGTTTCCACGATGTCCACGATCACGTCGCTCAGCCCCAGGATGGGGGCCAGCTCGATGGAGCCGTTGAGCTTGATGATGTCGATGTCACGGCCCTGGGCGGCGTAGTACCGCTTGGCGATGTTCACGAATTTGGTGGCCACCCGCAGCGTGACCCCCGGGTCGTCCGCAAAGTCCTTGGGCCCGGCCACGCACATGCGGCATTTGCCAAGGCCGGTGTCCAGCAGCTCGTATACGTCCGCCCCGGACTCCGCCAGGATGTCCTTGCCCACGATGCCGATGTCCGCCGCGCCGTGCTCCACATAGATGGCAACGTCGCTGGGCTTGACCAGAAAATACCGGATGCCGGCGGCGGGGTTCTCCACCACCAGCTTGCGGCTTTCGGCATAGTTCTCCGGGCAGCCGTACCCCACCCCGGCCAGAAGGTCATACACCTTGTCGCCAAGGCGGCCCTTGGGCAGGGCCACGTTCAGCATGACGGGCCCGTCCTCCTCCGTCTCCGCCTCGCCCAGGCGGTCCAGCTCGTCCAGGTACAGGGCAAAGCCGATGGCCCGGGCGCCGGGGCGGAACTGGGAGGCCAGAGGATCGTACCGCCCGCCCATGAGCACCGGCCGGGGAAGGCCCGCCAAAAAGCCCCGCAGCACCAGGCCGTTATAATACTCCATGTCGTTGACCAGAGACAGATCCAGCCGCAGCCCCGTCGTCTCCCCCTGGGAGGAGAGGGTCTCGCACAGCGTCCGCAGCTGGGCCAGGGCCGCGCCCATGGCGGCGTTCAGGGCCAGGGGCTCCGCCTTGGCCAGCACGCTCTCCCAGTCCCCCGTCAGCTCGCCCAAGCGGCACAGGGCGTCTGCCCCCTGGCGGGAGAGGCCCGCCTCGGCGGAAACGCGGCGCAGCTCGTGGAGGCTCTTGTCCCGGATGCAGGCCAAAAGCCGGCCCCGCACCGCCTCCGGCGCGCCCACGGCGTCAAAAAGGCCGGTGACGAAGCCCATGTGGCTCACCTCCAGCACCCACTCCCGCCCGGCGGCGGCCAGGCTCTGGATGGCCAGGGACACCGCCTGGGCGGTAACGGCGTCGTCCACGGCGCCGATGCACTCCAAGCCCATCTGGCTGATCTCCCGGAAGGTGTGGTCCTCCCGGCTGGGGCGGTACACGTTTTCCAGGTAGTAGAAGCGGCCGCAGCCCCCCGCCTCCACCGAGGCGTTTTTGGCGATGGACAGCGTCACGTCCGGCTTCAGGGCCAGAAGCCGCCCGTCCAGGTCCGTGAAGGTGATGACCTGGTCGCTGGTGAGGAAGCGGCGGTTCTCCTGATAGAGGCCGTACTCCTCGAACCGGCTCATGCGGTAGTGGCGAAAGCCGGCGTTTTCATACAAAAGCCGCAGCTGCAGGGAAAGGCGCTCCTGAGGGCGCAGCCGCTCCAAATCCAGTTCCATGGGGGTTCCTCCTTCTGCCGCCCGTCCGGCGGCGCCGGGCAGAGCGGGGGATCGTAAGATGGGGTTATTCTACTTTATTTTATTAGCAAAGTAAAGTGGTAATTCGGTAATTGAATGAAATTTTCCCGTTTGCACAAAGGCGGCCCAAAAAAGCTGCCGGCGCAGGGTATATTTTACACCCTGCGCCGGCCCATTGCAAGATTTTGCCGCCCGTTGTACCGCCAAAGGCGCAGCGGTGTTCGTATGCCGCGCTCCTTCCGAGTGGGACGCCGTCCCCTCCGGCGTCCGCCGGATCTATTCCTCCAGCGCCACGGTGAAGGCGAAGGCGCAGGCGTTGTGTTCCACCCCGCTGTCCGACAGGAGCCAGGACCCCTGCCGGTGCAGCCCCTCCGTTCGCAGCGTCAGGGTGATGACGGTCCCCGCCTGATGGATGACGCAGCCGTCCGCCGTGTGGCCGGAGAGATTTGCCAGCACCGCCGCCCGCTCTTTTTGGAAGAAGGGCGCCTCCCGCCGGGCCCAGGTAAAGGCGGTGACCGCCACCGCCATTGCGTCGGTGGGCAGGGTCAAGATCCCCTCCACATCCTCCGCCTGGCCCTCCATCGTCACGGCGGTCACGACGCCGTTCTCCACGGTATAGGTAAAGTCCGGGAGGCCGCCCGGCCAGCCGCCGATGTCCACCACGGCAAGAGATCCGCCTCTCCCCTGCCAGCGGCCCTCCCCGTCCAGCTCCCCGGCGGAGAATTGTCTGTCCAGATACCGGGCCTGGCGGTTGAAATTCTCCGCGAACTGCGCCACCGTCAGATCCCCCCGGTGGGGCGGAAACTGGGAGACGGTCGCCGCCAGCAGCCCGGCGGCCAGCACCGCCGCAGCGCTCCCCGCCCAGGCCGCGGCGTACTGCCAGCGCCAGGGCCGGGCCGTATAGGCCACCTGCTCGTCCCAGGGCTGGGGCTCGCCGTCCATGCAGCGCCTGGCGCTGCGGTACAGGCAGATCCACGACCAGATGGGAAGGTACAGCCCCCTCCCGTACCACAGCATCCACAGATGGCGCTCATACGCCTCCGCAAGGGTCAGCCGTCCCCCCTCCCGGTTTTTCAGGTGCAGGCCCATCAGAGCCTTGCCCGGAGTGGTGCCGAAGAAGGCGATGAGCAGCGGCTCCGCCGCAAACAGCAGCGCCTGCATCACAATGCCCGCCCCCAGACGGCTGCGTAAAAGCGCCGTGCTGCCCGCAAGAAGGCTCACCGACAGCATGAGGATCATCATCCAGATCTCGTCCAGCCACCGGGCGAAGAGACGCCGGGGGGCGCTGGTGCAGGTGGGCAGGGCGTCGGCCAGGGGCACCGGCGGAAGGGGCGGCGCCGCCGCTCCCGCCGTCTCCGGCAGGGCCGGCGCGTCCAGGTCCGCAAGGTACGGCCCCGCGTCCAGGTCCGAAAAGGCCGCCCCCTCCCGGCAAAGCCGGCTGCAAACCTGCTCCACCCGGTCCAGCGTGGCGCGCTGGTCGCCCACGGTGCCAAGCCGCTTTTCCAGTACCGCTCCCAGCTCCGCCGTTCCGGCAGAGAGGGCCTTCAGGTCCTCCAGACTGACCCCCAGCCGCCGCAGCAGCCGCACCCGCTCCAATTGGGCCAGGTCCGCCTCGCTATAGTTGCGGTAGCCGTTTTTCGACCGCTCCGGGTCCAGAAGCCCCTCCGCCTCGTAGTAGCGGATATTGGCCCGGGGCACGCCGGAGCGCGCCTCCATCTCCTTGCTGGTCATGCTCTTCTCTCCTTTTTCGTCGTTTATCCCGGGCGGTCCGCTGTCAGGCGGGATGGCCTGCGCCCGTCCCGCCCGCGCCGCGCCCGGGGTCCTGCCGTGAGGATAGAGGGTAAAGGAACTTGACAGTCAAGAGGTTTTTCGAAATTTTGTGAAAAAATCTGGCGTCCGCGCATAGCAGGTCCGCCAAAGCGCATCTCAGCCGCGTCAGCCCAGAGCCGCCAGATGCCGCTGGGCATCCAGCGCCCCGGCGGGCGCGGTGCGATAGTGGGTGTCCGCCTCCGCGTCCAGAACGGCGCGCAGCAGCTGACCGTCCTCGCCGTCCTCCTCCAGCAGCGCGTTGACGGCGCCGGCCAGGGCCTCCGTCAGGCGCACGTCCACGGTCCCGGCCAGCACCGCTCCGTCGTACAGCCGCTCCGTCTCCCCCAGAACGGCGGCCTCCGGCAGGACGGCCGCCACCTGGGCACTTTGTGCCGTGTCCAGGGCGAAGAGGTCCACCTCGCCGGCGGCGGCCGCCGACAGAAGGTCCGCCTCGCTGGAATATTCCGCCAGGTCAGGAAGGTCCGCCAGGGTCTTCCCTTCGCAGCGGTCCGCCAGCCACAGCGCGGCCCCCCGCTCCGCCGCAGTCCCCTCCGTCACGGCCCAGCGGGCCCGGGAGAGCTCCTCCCAGGTAGGCGCCGGCCGCCCGGCCAGGTTGGCGCCGTACTCCGTGGGGGCGGCAAAGAGCAGGGCCG